>NZ_JAHHUL010000014.1 GCF_019008365.1 Phosphitispora fastidiosa
AAGGTGGCTGGAAAGGTAAGATTGCCAGAGAGCTAGAGACGCCCGGAAAGTCACAAGAAGGAACTGGCGCGAAATCGCAAAGAACTACGGAAGCATAGCGAAATGAGGCGACGTGATGAAGAAATGGTATAGTCTTATCGATAAGGTTTACCGGATGGAAAACCTGGAAAAAGCATATAAAGCCGTAAAAGCCAACAATGGGGCTCCCGGAGTAGACGGGGTGACCGTGGAAGCATACGGAATAAATCTGCAAGAGGGACTAAACCGACTTCAGCACCAACTGAAAACCGGCACTTATGAACCAGACCCAGTGCTGAGGGTGGAAATACCGAAAGCGGACGG
Source organism: Phosphitispora fastidiosa (assembly GCF_019008365.1). Taxonomy (NCBI): domain Bacteria; kingdom Bacillati; phylum Bacillota; class Clostridia; order Eubacteriales; family Peptococcaceae; genus Phosphitispora; species Phosphitispora fastidiosa. The sequence continues at coordinate 343 of NZ_JAHHUL010000014.1, forward strand.
AAGTAAACGCCCGCTAGGGATACCCACAGTAAAAGATAGGGTAGTCCAGCAAGCCCTTCTAAACATTCTACAACCAATCTTTGAACCCGACTTTCATCCATCAAGCTATGGATACAGACCTGGGCGCTCCTGTCACCAGGCAGTAGCCAAGGCAGAAATGTTCATAAACAAATATGGGCTATGCCACGTAGTGGATATGGACCTGTCCAAATGCTTTGACCGGCTGGACCATGAATTAATCCTAAAGGGAGTCAACCGAAAAGTTAGTGATGGGAGTATCTTGAAGCTGGTTAAGAAGTTCTTGACAGCGGGAGTAATGAAAGACGGAGCGTGGGAAGAAACAGGTCTCGGGAGTCCACAGGGAGGCGGGATTTCCCCACTAATTGCCAATATTTACCTGGATGAGTTTGACCAGGAGATGAGGCGCAGGAACATCCGCATAGTGCGCTATGCGGATGATATTCTGTTGTTTGCTCGAACATATGAAGAAGCTAAGCAGTACCAGCAGATAGCCACAAGTTTCCTGGAAGAAAACCTTAAGTTAGTGGTCAACAAGGAAAAGACGCACCTCACGAACAACCAAAAGGGAGTTCCCTACCTGGGCTTTGTAATCTACGCCAAGCACCTGAGCATTAATCCCAAGAAACTAAAAGCTATCAAAGAAACCATCAGGGAAATGACTCCTAGAAATCATGGAATGAATGTAGCAGAAATGGTGCGGCGTCTAAATCCCATACTTCGGGGATGGGCCAATTACTTTAGGGTGGCCAATTGCCAAAAGCACTTTGGGAAGCTAATGGGATGGATACGGCGAAGGCTGCGGATGAAAAAGATGAAGGAGTGGAAAACGTGGAAGGCCTTGCATAAAGCACTGCGAAGAAGGGGCTACAAAGGCACGTTTGAGAAAATATCTGTGACAACATGGAGAAACTCAGCAAGTCCGCTAATAAGCATGGCCCTACCAAATGCATGGTTTGATGAACTCGGACTAATAAATCTGGAAAAATACAAGGTCGGCATTTTGCATAACTACAGACAGTAGTTACTGAGATTTATCAGGAGCCGTATACGTGGCCCGTACGTACGGTTCTGGGAGAAGGATAAAGCCGAAGCAAATTACTTCGGCTTTACCTTACTCGATTTCCTGCAGCCATTGAAGTTGCCAATATTGAGTTTGCTTTAGCAAAGTAGGTAATCCTGAGTACTTCGGCAATCTGTTCTTCACTGACACCCATTCCGCGCAGGGTGTTGGAAATTGATTCCACTCCCCTGTCAGCTCCTTCTGCGGCGTCAACCGCCAGGGAAATCATCAGTTTTGTCTTGATGTCAAGGGAGCTTTCAGCAAATACCAGCTCCTGCAGACCCTTCATCAATTCAAAGAACTTTTCGTCCCGGTCTTTAATGGCGGCAATAAAAGGCAGTAATTCCATGATGCTCACTCCTTTCCAAAAAACAGATTTTGTTTGGTGATAATTATTCGCGATGGTACTAATATTCCCCTTTAATTAAAAACAATTTAGAAGAATATTCTGCTTCAATAGCCGTCGTAAATGACCGTGGAATATGGTGTGCTGTCATTTACGACAGCCTATGGTGCAGGAATATTCTTACTTCCATTGAATTATACTACTTTAGAGAGCACGAAAGGAGTAGTGATTCTGTATGGGAAGCAGTTTTGCCGCATTGGCAAAGCAGGTGGTGGACAAGGCCCAGGGGTTGGGCGCCAGCCACTCGGAAGCTTTTTTGATTAAATCAAAAGATCTTAGCATTGACGTCAGGGAGGGGTCTGTGGAGACATTAAAACTTGCCGAGGATCGCGGGCTTGGCCTTAGGGTATTCCGTGATGGGCGCATCGGTTTCGCCTATACCTCAGATTTGGGGAACGCTGCTGTTGATGAAATTGTACGGCAGGCGCTGGCCAATTCCGATAAGACCAGTCCTGATGATTTTAATATAATGCCTGCGCCCGGAGGGTCGTATAATGAAATGGACCTCTTTGATCCCCGCATTCAGCAGGTTTCGGTTGATGAGAAAATAGAAATTGCTCGAAGGATTGAAAAATCTGCTGCCGGTTTTGATAACCGTATTACCATTACCGAAAGGTCTTCATATTTTGATGCCGAATATGAGGTTATCCTGGCCAATTCCCTGGGGATTATGACATCTTATCAGGGCGCCTACTGCGGCTGTTACGCAGACCTGGTTGCTGAGGAAGACGGTGATAATCAAACCGGTTTTGCCCTGAAAATTGGCTTGAAGTTTAACGACCTGGACCCCGAAAAAATTGGGGAAGAAGCAGCCCGGAAGGCAGTCAGGAAGCTGGGGGCCAAATCAATTAATACTCAGAAGGCAGTCATAGTCTTTGATCCGCATATCGGGACCAGTTTTCTGGGAATTGTTGCTCCGGCGCTGTCGGCCGAGGCAGTGCAAAAAGGAAAATCACTGTTTGCCGGCAAGGTAGGCCAAAAGATTTCTTCAGATAAGGTTACTATTACAGACCATGGCGCAATGCCGGGTGGAATTGCCTCGGCGCCTTTTGATGGGGAAGGTGTGCCGACTGGGAAAACTGTCCTTATCCAAAACGGAGAACTCAAAGGATATCTGCACAATACTTATACAGCCGCAAAAGACAAGGTATGGTCAACCGGCAATGGTATCAGAAATTCTTTTAAAAGCACTCCTGAGGTGGGAACTACAAATTTTTACATTGAACCGGGGACCACACACCCTGACGACCTTATCAAGGATATTACCAGCGGACTTTATGTTACTGATGTGATGGGCATGCATACAGCTAATCCCATTTCGGGTGACTTTTCTGTCGGCGCTTCCGGGATCTGGATTGAGAACGGCAGGTTTACCAAGCCTGTCAGGGGTGTAGCTATTGCCGGGAACATTCTGGACCTCCTTAATGAAGTGGAGGAGGTCGGTTCTGACCTGACGTTTTTTGGCGGCAAGGGGTCGCCAACCATCAGAGTCTCCCAAATGATGATCAGCGGTTCATAAGCAGGCATCAGCGGGAGCAAATAAATACTATTCAAATCAGAAAAATTGTGTTAAAATTTCATAGTGGAAGATATTAGTCTGGAGTGATAATGTTGCCAAAAGTACTCGTGATTAACGGTCCTAACTTAAATCTGCTGGGGAAAAGAGAGCCGGACATTTATGGTTCACAGACCCTGGAGGATATTAATGGTAAGCTGGCAGAGCTTGCCAAGGAACTGGGACTGGAATTAGACTTTTTTCAGTCCAATCATGAGGGCGAGATTGTTGACATAATTCACAGGTGTATTTCGGGCATTGGCGGTATTCTTATTAACCCCGGAGCTCTTACTCATTATAGCTATGCCATTCGTGACGCTGTTGCTGCAGTAGGTATTCCGTGTGTCGAGGTGCATTTGTCCAACATCCATGCCCGTGAAGAGTTCAGAAGTAAATCAGTAATCGCCCCAGTTTGCCTGGGCCAGGTTTCGGGTTTTGGAGCCCTAAGTTATATTCTTGGCCTGAGGGCGCTGGCAGAAGAGGTAGTATAATGAACCAAAGAATAGAAGCTGTTCGTAAAATAATTGAGGATAACCGGCTAGACGGACTGGTTATCACCAAACAGCAAAATTGGCAGTATCTGAGCGGTTTTACCGGCACAAGTGCGGTCCTAATTTTCACTTTATCTGATAATTACTTTATTACTGATTTCAGGTATTTGGAACAGGCACAGCTGGAAACAGAGGGTTTTCATATTATTAAGCCGCGGACCCTGGTTGAAGATGCCATGGTGGATCAGGTAATCAGTCTTGGGCTGAGCAGAGTCGGGTTTGAAGGGGATGACCTTACGTATGCCCAGTATGCAGATTATAGCAAAAAAACTCCTGATGTGGAATGGGTTTCTTTAATCCAGGCTGTGGAAAAAATACGTCAGGTAAAAGATGACCGTGAAACTGCAGCCTTACGGAAGGCTGCTTCCATTACCGATATGGCCTTTGACTATATACTTGATTTTATCAAACCAGGTGTCAAAGAGTCGGAAATAGCCCTGGAAATTGAGTATTATATGAAGAAAAAGGGCGCAGAGAAATCAGCTTTTGAGACTATTGTGGCTTCAGGACCGCGGGCCGCGCTTCCCCACGGTGTGGCCACAGACAAGGAATTGGCGGCAGGCGAACTGATAATCCTTGACTTCGGAGCAGTTTTTGCCGGATATCATGCAGATATGACCAGGACTGTTGTCCTCGGTGAGCCAGATGCTGACCAGCAGAAGATTTATGATATAGTCCTGACCGCACAAAAACGCGCTATAGATGCTGTTAAGCCGGACATCAGGTGTTCACAGGTGGATCTGGTGGCACGTGACTTTATCGCCGTAAACGGCTATGGCGCTAATTTCGGGCACGGATTGGGACACAGTGTGGGCTTGGAAATACATGAAAAACCCGCTTTTACCCCCAGGGATGATACTGTTTTACAGCCCGGAATGGCTCTGACAGTAGAACCAGGTATCTACCTGAGCAACTGGGGCGGGGTCAGAATAGAGGATTTGGTACTGGTGACAGGCAGTAGCTGTGATGTTCTTTCCAGGTCACCCAAGGAACTTATCGCACTATAAATGCTTTGCAGCTGCGCAGGCAGCAGGTCTATTGGGAATAATAGATATAAATTACTGAGGAGGTCTGGATTAGGACATGATTTCTACCAATGATTTTAAAACAGGTGTAACTGTTGAAATTGATGGAGAGGTATTTGCCGTAGTGGATTTTCAGCATGTTAAACCGGGCAAGGGATCTGCTTTTGTGCGTTCCAAGCTGAAAAATGTCAAAACCGGAGCAGTAGTGGAAAGAACCTTTAATGCCGGGGAGAAAATGGCCAGGGCTCATCTTGACCGGAGGGAAATGCAGTACCTATACAGTGACGGGGATGCCTTTAATTTTATGGACAACCAGAGTTATGATCAGATCAGCATCACCAGGGAACAACTCGGAGATGCCATTAAGTACCTGAAGGAAAACACCAATGTGAGTGTCCTTATGTACCAAGGCAGTCTTATCGGGATCGACCTTCCCAACCAGGTGGAGCTTGAGGTTACTGCCACTGACCCGGGTATAAAGGGGGATACCGCTTCCGGCGGTTCCAAGCCGGCAACGGTGGAAACCGGCGCTGTTGTACAGGTTCCCTTCTTCGTAGAGGTTGGCGATGTCCTGCTGATTGATACCCGCACCGGGAATTATATCAAGCGGGTGTAAATTTCTGTTTAAATTCCCCTGAAAAAAGTTATACTAATGAAGTCAAAAAGACTTTTTGAAGGGGGTTTATCTCTTGAAAAACACTAAGGAAAAAATTGCTTACCTTCAGGGACTGTCCCGGGGTTTGGATGTAGAAGAGTCATCCAAGGAAGGTAAGGTGCTGTCAGGAATAATCTCGATTCTTGATGATTTGGCGGAACAAATAGAAGATATTGAAATTGCCCAGGAGGACTTGGAAGATTATGTTGAGAGTATTGATGAAGACCTCTATGACCTCGAGGGAGACCTGTTAGGTGAAGTAGACCTGGTCGATGAGGATATTGTAGAAGTGGTCTGCCCCAGGTGTGAAGAGACTGTTTGTTTTGAAGCAGATATCATTGATGACGAGGATCTGATAGAGGTTACCTGCCCTAATTGTGATGAGGTGGTATTTATTAATGACCAGGACCTCATTGAGGGATTGGGAGCCGATAGAGGGCTATCTTTAACCGATGACAGGGGAATTTCACTGGTCAGCAGTGTGGATGAGGATATTTAGAGGATAGGGTTTTGCCAAGCTTGAAACGTTATAGGATATTATGCCAGGGGGTATATCCCGAAGTTTTTGCAAAAACTTTGGGGTGTACCCCCTGTTTTTTTACGCCCATTTTTAATCATAAAACTTGTACCACAACCATAACTATATAGGGAAGGGGGACAAAGTATGGCTGACGGCACTGTTGTTCAAAGCAAGAGCTGTATAAAAGGCAGAGATACGATGGTATGCATGATTTCCCGTGATATACTTCCTGTCCTGCCCAACAAGATCAGGGAGATCATTGTGGAATTGCCCGGGGATATCCTCAACCAGATTGAGGAAATCCGCCTGCGCCAGGGTAAACCCCTGATTGTCGGCATCACCAGGGAGGATGCCTTGGTAACCCCCTTGGGACAGGTGACCACTGTCCCGGAGTTTGGCTATACGGTAACTGATCAGGACATGAAAAGGACTGTCCAGCTAATCAGCGGTTCCTCAATATATGCTTTTGAAGAAGAACTGAAAAACGGTTTTATCACTATCAGGGGCGGCCACCGGGTGGGTATATCAGGGAAGGTAGTTGTTGACCGCGGCAAAGTTAAAACTGTTAAATATATTACGGGATTAAATATCCGGGTAGCCCGGGAAGTGACCGGGGCCGCAGACAGGGTCCTGCCATACCTGATTGACCCTGTTTCCGGGGAGTTCTGCCATACCCTGCTTATCTCACCGCCCCGGTGTGGGAAGACCACACTGCTCAGGGATATTATCAGGCAGGTGAGTACCGGGATACCTAAACTGGAATTTGGGGGCTGTCCTATTGGAGTGGTTGATGAGCGGTCTGAAATCGCCGGGTGTTATCATGGGATTCCGCAAAAGGATGTTGGGCTCAGAACAGATGTGCTTGACGGCTGCCCCAAGGCGGAAGGAATGATGATGCTCATTAGGGCCATGGGACCCCGGATTATTGCAGCTGATGAAATCGGCAGGCAGGAAGATGCCGCCGCTCTTGAAGAGGCGCTGAATGCGGGGATTAAAGTATTAACCACTGCCCACGGGTCCGGGCGGGAGGAAATATCCCAGAGGCCGGTACTCAGGTACATCATGGAACAGGGGATTTTTGAAAGGCTGATTATCCTGGGGCGGTCCAGGGGTGTCGGCACAATAGAAGATATCATAGACTGTAAGACTGAGAAATCCCTTTTATGATGGGGTTCATGAGTTCCCTTTAAGCAGATTGAGGTGAGGCCTGATGATAAAAATAATTGGCGCGTGTGTAACCCTTGGCGCTTGTGCCACGATGGGATTTACGTGGGCGGGGGTATATGAGAAGCGCCCACAGCAGTTGATATATCTGGGGCAGGGGCTGCAGCTTCTGGAAACAGAGATTTTATACGGGGCCACCCCTCTTCCGGAAGCCATGGAACAGGTTGCTGCCAACTGCAGTCCCGAGGTCAGCGGTTTCTTCAGCTGCACTGCAGCAGAGCTGCGCAGGATGGAAGGTCTAACTGCAGGGGAAGCATGGGACAGGGCAATTGCCAGATATTCTGTGAAAACGGCTTTGGCCAAGAAGGACCTGCACATTCTGAGGAGATTTGGTGTCTCGCTGGGGGCCTCGGACAGGGAAGACCAGGCCAAACACCTCAAAGTAGCCCTCAGTCAGCTAAAACTGGCGGCTGCCGAAGCCGAAGCTGCCGCCAGGAAAAATGCCACTGTGTATAGATATCTGGGTTTTCTGGGTGGTTTACTTCTAGTCATGATTCTATATTAAAGAGAAACACATTATTGAGGGGGGTCTGTAAATGGATACCGACCTGATTTTTCAATTAGCCGGAATCAGTATTGTAATAACAGTTATATATACTGTATTGAAGCAGGCGGGCAGGGATGAATTCGCCTTTTCCACTCTTTTACTGGGCATCGTTGTTGTCCTGGCTATGATTATTCCCAAGATTGCCGGGTTGTTTGAGACAGTGCGCTCCGTTTTTCAAATTTATTAAGAGGTGAAGCTCTCTTGGAAATCATTCAAATTGTCGGCTTGGGTATTGTAGTAACCATCCTCATAGTTATTATAAAACAACAGCGGCCTGAACTGGCCATTCAGTTAAGTGTTATCACCGGAGTAGTTATCTTCTCCATGATGCTGGGGAAAATTAATTCAGTGGTGACTCTGATGAAGGATCTGGCCCAGAAATCAAATGTCAGTGTGCTGTATATGGGGACAATCATGAAAATAATCGGGGTAGCCTATATAGCCGAATTCGGGGCTCAGATCTGCAGGGATGCCGGAGAAGGGGCGGTAGCCTCAAAGATAGAGTTTGCGGCCAAGGTAATTGTGATTGTACTGGCAATTCCGGTTATTGTGGCTGTATTTGATTCACTGCTGAAATTGATACCTTAGTGATTTTTCATAAAAGAGTTTTAGGGAGTTGGACAAATTGATTAATAAATCCGCTTTCCGGGGATTTATACCACTGATCATATTAAGCCTGTCTGTTCTCCTGTGGATTGGCATTTCATTTATTGGCATGCCGGCGGCATTGGCGGCGCAGGATGAAAATGCCTCACCCGGTGATACAGTTGAAGTAAATGGTGACACCGCTGCAGCAAGTTCAGCAGCCGAACTGAAGGAACAAATGACGGGACTTGACATGGAAACAATTGAGAAACACCTTACTGAACTGAACCGGGACATGAATACTTATATGCCCCAGCTAGACCTCAAGGAGATGCTGGCAAAGCTGGCACATGGGGAACTGGGTGTTAGTTTGGGAGACATCTTTTCGGGACTGTTAAAATACCTTTTTAAAGAAATGGTGGCAAATTCGAGATTGATGGGGCAGCTGCTGATACTTGCCGTGCTTTGTGCTATCCTGCAGAATGTCCAGTCAGCCTTTGAAAAGGGAACTGTAGGGAAGCTGGCCTGGTCTGTGTGTTTTCTGGCCCTCCTGTCCCTGGCGCTGGGTTCATTTACCATAGCTATGCAGACGGGTCGGCAGGCTATAGAAGATATGGTTTCATTTATGCATGCAATGCTTCCGGTATTGATAACACTGCTTACGGCAATGGGCAATATCACCACGGCATCACTCTTTCACCCTCTGACACTGATGGTGCTGAGTACTATCAGCACCCTGATCAAAAATGTAATTTTCCCACTGATATTTTTTTCGGTAATCCTGGGACTTGCCAATAAAATTACTACCAGGGTCGATGTCTCCAAACTGGCAGACCTGCTGAAAAACTGGAGTATGGGGCTGTTGGGGCTGTTCTTCACGGTATTCCTCGGTTTCATGATGGTTCAGGGCATCGCCGGTTCGGTTGCTGACGGTGTTGCTATGAGGACGGCCAAATTTGGTATTGGGGTATTTGTCCCTGTAGTGGGTAAGCTATTCTCCGATGCCCTGGAAGCTGTTGTGGGGACATCACTGCTGCTGAAAAATGCTGTGGGACTGGTGGGAATTCTGGCCGTTTTTTTTATTTGCGCCTTTCCGGTATTGAAAATATTAGCGTTGATGCTTATTTATAAAATTGCAGCTGCTCTGATTCAGCCGATAGGAGATACGCTGATTGCCGATTCCCTGAACATCATGGGGAACAGCCTGACAATAGTATTTGCTTCAGTGACCGCGGTTGGGATTATGTTCTTTTTTGTAATTGCCATAGTGGTTGGGGCAGGGGATTTCAGCCTGATGCTAAGGTAGGCTCATTCCCCGGCGGCCTTCGCCATCTTTGGACATGCGGGGACTCCCTGCCTTGTTGCCGGAGCTTTGCAGCTAGACTCATAACGGCGGCAGTGCCAGGAAAATCTTGTACAACACCTCACCATATTTCATGGTCATTTCCGGAGGCAGCCGTAGAAAAAATCTGAGATCTGATGCCTCGAAAATGAAAGAAAAAGTAATACCCAAAGAATTAAATCATTTCCAGGAGGAAACTTTTCATGGAAACACTGCGGTTAATGGTCAAAAGCATCCTGATTATTATATTGATGACTGCTTTCCTGGAAATCGTTTTACCCAGAAGTGATATTAAGAGATATATCAATCTGATTATAGGGTTGTTTATTATAATTGCTGTTTTAAATCCGATTCTGGCCATATTTAATACCGGTTTTGACTTTGAGGTCCTCAGTGCTGCCCCGGAAGGGATCACCGGGGATACCGAGGCCCTGATAAACCAGGGCAGGGATATTGCGCGAGCCAGGGACAATAGGGTTGCCGGTGATTATAAAGAGAAGCTGGAAAAGCAGGTGAGGTCCTTGTCAGGACTCTATCAGAATAACAATGTGACAGATGTGCAGGTTGATATGGTGGCAGACACGGCAGCGCCTGACTTCGGGAAAATAAATAAAATAGTACTCTGGATTGATGATTCGGCAACAGTAAACAGTGCGGGAGAAGATGCCGTGACCGGCAGGTCAAAAGACAGCGGAAGCAAGCGGGAAAAGGACACCGGAAGCAGCCAGGAAAAGGACAGCGGAAAAAACCAGGGACAGATTGATATACAGGGGCAGGTCGGAGTAGATGAAGTTGAGGTGAATATTGAGGTGGCTCAGAGCGAAACAGAGAATTCTGCAGACCCGGAGAATTCGGAGAAACCCGGCACTGACAGGGGATTAAGGGAAATGGTTGCTGATTTTTATGGTCTGTCACCGGAGCAAATTGAAATTAGAAATCAGGAGGTGTCACCATGAGTAAGATAATGGAATTTTTCCGGAAATTACTGGGGAGTGATAATGAAGCCGGAGAAAAAAATCCTGCGGCCAGGAGGATGAATACGCTGATGCTTGCGGCAGCTGCAGGAGTCCTGCTGATAGTGCTGGCAAATACCTTTGGCAGCGGGAATAATGACCCGGATGAGACTTCAAATAAGCAGTCAGCCCCGGGGATTATGTCAGGCCAAAATGGCGATGTCAGCCTGGATGAAAGCAGCAAGCAGACAGAAGGTCTTTCAGCGGGGATTACCGACCTGGAAAATCTCCTGGCTCAGCGGCTGGAACAAGCATTGGTCCGGATCAGCGGTGCCGGTGAAACCAGGGTCACCGTAAACCTGGCCTCCACAACTGAAAAGGACTATGCTGTGAATACGACTACAAATAAAAAAGACACCCTGGAACGTGACCAGAAGGGGGCAAACCGCACGATAACGGAGATAAATGAAGACGGCCAGATTGTTTTGGTCAGGGAAACCCAGGGCAGCCGCGAGATGCCGGTGGTTGTGAAGGAGCTCAAACCTGAGGTTAAAGGGGTAATCGTGGTCTCGGAAGGAGCCGGAAACCCGGAGATAAAGGCTAGCCTGATGATGGCAGTACAGGTTTACCTGGATGTCCCTTTGTACAAGGTAATGGTCCTACCAATGGAAAGCAGGTGATCAGGTGAGTATGTTATTTATAAAGAAAAAAGGCTTATGGACCGCACTTTTGATATTAGGGGTATTCTTTATAGCAGCAGGGCTGTTTCAGCTTAGCGGGATTCCAACAAGCGGTGACACCGGAACCATGGATACCGGGACCGCAGATGCTGGAATAGCGGACATTGATACCGGGGATATCAGAAACCCAGGCGCTGTCACCGGGGATGCACCTGAAAGCGCAGCCGGCAGCAACTGTGCTGAAGGTGCTGAAAATGGGGCTTTTTTCGTTGAATACAGGCTGGAACGTGACCGGACCAGAAGCCAGCAGATAGATTTGCTGCGGGAGATTGTAAATAACAGTAATTCTTCAGATGATATCAGGAATGAGGCCCAGACGAGGTTGTTGGCCATTTCACAAGCCATTGACACGGAAATGAAGCTGGAGAATCTGATTCGGGCGGAAGATTTTAAGGATGCCGTAGTTTTTGTTGAGGAAAAATCGGTTACAATAATAATACAGTCACCCGTACTTACACAGCCTGACAGGGAGAAGCTGACAGCCATCACTGCACGGGTTACCGGCATTAATGCCGATAACATTGCAGTTTTTGCAAAATTGTAAACAATCGTACGGTTTTGTAACACTCGTAATATTGTATACTTGTGTAAAACATATTGAAATATGGTATTGCACCGCATATAATTATAAAAAGCAGGCTTTAACATCAAAATCTATATTCTCAGGTTGTAAAAACACAACCTGAGTTTTATGTTGTTTATGATGGGATTTTATATTGTTTATGAGAGGCAGGATTTGTGACAATTAGGACAAACGATGGAGGGGATTAATTATGGTAAAACCCAATAAGGTAGAAATAACCGATACCACTTTAAGAGATGCACATCAAAGCCTGTGGGCTACCCGGATGAGAACTGAAGATATGCTGCCGATATGTGAAAAGCTGGACCAGGTGGGTTACCACTCACTGGAGGTTTGGGGAGGAGCTACCTTCGATGTCTGCCTGCGATTTCTAAATGAAGACCCCTGGGAGAGATTGCGGCAGTTAAAAAAAGCGGTGAAAAATACCCCCCTGCAGATGCTGCTGCGCGGCCAGTCTCTGGTGGGGTTAAAACACTATCCTGATGATATGGTTGAGGCTTTTGTAGATAAGGCGGTACAGAACGGGATTGATATAATTCGTATTTTTGATGCCCTTAATGATATCCGAAATCTGGAAGTACCTATTAAAATGTCGAAAAAGGCGGGAGCCCATGTTCAGGCAGCAGTTGTCTATACCATCAGCCCGGTACATACCCCGGATCACTATCTGGAAACAGCGCAAAAGCTCGCCGAAATGGGCGCGGATTCCATTTGTATCAAGGATATGGCAGGACTGTTGTCGCCACATGTAGCCTATGACCTGGTCAAAACCATCAAGAAACACCTGAATCTGCCTTTGCAGCTGCACAGCCACTACATCGGCGGCCTCGCTGTAGGGGCTTACCTGAAGGCAGCAGATGCCGGTGTTGATGTAGTTGATACTGCGGCGCTGCCACTGGCCTTCGGAGCATCCCAGCCGCCTGTGGAAACTGTTGTCAGGATTTTGCAGGAGTCGCCACATGATACCAGGCTGGATATCCATACCCTGTTTGAGGTATCCAAGTATTTTGAGGACCTCAGGAAGAAGCACGGTTATGAACGTGGAGTTACCAGACTTACCGATATGAGGGTATTTGAGCACCAGGTACCCGGCGGCATGATCTCCAACCTGGTATCCCAGCTTGAGGAACAAAAGGCCCTGCACCGGATTCATGAAGTACTGGCAGAGATACCGTCGGTCAGGGAGGATATGGGATATCCGCCTCTGGTTACCCCAACCAGTCAGATAGTCGGAACCCAGGCTGTGCTCAATGTACTTACAGGTAAGCGTTATAAGCTGGTCCCCGGTGAAGTGCGTGCTTATGTTCAGGGACAGTACGGCAAACCGCCTGCTCCCATAAAAGAGGAAATTATCCAACAAATCCTGGGAGACAGTAATGTAAAGCTGATAAAAGGCCGGCCTGCTGACTTGTTAGCGCCGATAATGGATAAAATGAAAAAGGAAATACAGGATTTGGCAGAGTCTGAAGAGGATGTGCTGTCATATGCGATGTATCCCCCGGTTGCCAGGAAGTTCTTTGAGTGGCGGCTGAACAGGGGCCTGGATACCGAAGACGCGGCTGTTGCACTTCCCGCTGTAGAAACGCCCAGGGATGTGGAGGCCGGTCTTCCGGAAAGCAGTGTACAGGTAAACAATGACTCAGACGGTTTAGTGACTAAGGAGGGAAAAACCATGAACTTATCAGAAATCAAGGAACTTATTAAAATGCTGGATGAAACAGACATCTGTGAACTCCAACTGGAAAGCGCCGGAGTTAAAGTTGCCATCAGAAAATCCGGAACTGCGCCGGGAACAGGCTTCAGCGCCTCTCCTGAAGCCGCTGCTAATAATGGCAGAGCTGTGGCAGTTGAAGCTGCCGGAGCTCCTGTAGGGGGAAAGGGTGCTGATAGGGAGAATCTGATTCCGGTTGTAGCGCCAATGGTAGGGACTTTCTACCGCTCCCCGGCTCCTGAGGCTGCTCCTTTTGTAGAAGTAGGACAGATGGTGACTGAAGGGCAAACGGTATGTATCATTGAGGCCATGAAGCTGATGAATGAGATTGAGGCCGAAATTTCCGGCCGTATTGTTGAGATTCTCGTGGATAATAACCATCCCGTCGAGTACGGACAGACACTGTTCCTTATAGAAAAGGTTTAAGGGGCAGGATATGTCAGTTCAGCAATGTTCCCAAAAACATACCCGATAACGTACCCGATAACGGAGGTGTAAGATGTTTAATAAAATTCTTATAGCAAACAGAGGGGAAATAGCTTTGCGAATCATCAGGGCCTGCAGGGAAATGGACATCGCTACCGTGGCTGTTTATTCCCAGGCTGACCGGGATTCGCTCCATGTCAGGTTTGCCGATGAGGCATACTGTATTGGTCCGGCCCAGTCGGTATCCAGTTATTTGAATAAGGCCAATATTATCAGCGCTGCTCAGGTTTCAGGGGCGGATGCGATACACCCAGGTTATGGTTTCCTGGCAGAGAATGCAGATTTTGCTGAGATTTGTGAACAAAGTGGGATCAGGTTTATCGGACCAGGACCGGAGGCCCTGGAAAACATGGGCGCCAAGGCAGTGGCCAGGGAAACCATGATTAAAGCGGGTATTCCTGTTGTACCCGGCACTGAAGGAATAATTTCAGACATGGGTGAGGCGGTTAAAATAGCCAAGAAAATAGGCTATCCGGTCATGATTAAGGCATCTGCAGGCGGCGGCGGTAAAGGAATGCGGGTCGCCCAATCAAAAAATGACCTTGTCCAGGCCATTCAGACAGCCCAGTCTGAGGCTCAGGCCGCATTCGGCAATGCTGAAGTATATATTGAGAAATATGTTGAGGAACCCAGACACATAGAGTTCCAGATTCTTGCGGACAACTACGGAAATACTGTCTATCTTGGCGAACGGGACTGCTCCATCCAGAGACGCAACCAGAAGCTGCTGGAAGAGGCGCCATCGTCGGCGATAACGCCGGAACTCCGGGAGAAGATGGGGGAGCTTGCTGTGCGGGCTGCCAAGGCTGTTAATTATTCAAATGCCGGTACTGTGGAATTTCTCCTCGATAAACACAACAACTTTTATTTTATTGAAATGAATACCCGGATACAGGTTGAACACCCGGTAACCGAACTGGTAACGGGAATAGACCTGATAAAAGAACAGATAAGGATTGCAGCCGGCGAAAAGCTGGGGTATACTCAGGCAGATATCAGGATTAATGGATGGGCTATTGAGTGTCGCATAAATGCCGAAGACCCCCACAGGAATTTTATGCCTTCACCGGGGCAGATTACAGAATACCTGGTGCCCGGGGGTACAGGAGTCAGGGTTGACAGCGCCGCTTATACCGGTTACCATATCCCGCCTTATTATGATTCTATGATTGCCAAACTGGTAGTTTGGGGCAGGGACAGGGATGAGGCTATCGTTAGAATGAAAAGAGCCCTGGAGGAATATGTCATTGACGGGGTGAAGACTACTATACCCTTTCAGCTTCGTATCCTTGAGAATGCGTTTTTCCAGCGCGGTGAATTCTATACAAACTTTATTCAGAGACGGCTCGAGGATTAGACGAAGTTGCAAATAACTGTGTATCTGGTATAATATTCATATAATAGCAGTTACCACGGACAAAGGAGGTAACCTGATGGAAAAAAAGGACTTTGCAGAACGCCATGACACTGAGCTTGGAAGTATCCGTATAGCTGATGAGGTTGTGGCCATTATCGCCGGACTGGCAGCTACCGAGGTCAATGGAGTTGCCGGAATGAGCGGTGGCCTGGCAGGCGGAATAGCCGAAATCCTTGGCAGGAAAAACCTGTCAAAGGGTGTTAAGGTGGAGGTCGGAGAAAAAGAAGCTGCAGTGGATATGTTTATCATCGTCGAATATGGAATCAGGATTCCTGATGTAGCTATTCAGATTCAGGAAAGTGTTAAAAGAGCAATTGAGAGTATGACAGGTCTCAATGTCGTTGAAGTAAACGTCCACATCCAGGGAGTGGTATTCACGACCCCTGAGTCCAAGGAGGAAGACCATAGGGTAAAGTAAAACAGACCCCCTGATTATTCAGGGGGTTTAAACGGTTTAGATGAAGGGAGTTGAGCCAGTTTGAAGTTTTTCGACAGGGTCCTGTTGTCGTTATATGCACTTGGTATAATGTTTATTCTGCTTTTGGCAGGACTGGCTGCTGCAGGTTGGACAACCCCTGTGGACTGGTTACGGGTAGCATTGCTCCACATGAATAACCGCCTGGTATTAGGTGTGACAGCTATGGTGTATTTTATCGTCAGTGTCAGGTTCCTTTTCCTGGCGCTGTCCAGCGCCAAACGTCCTGCTCAGGCAGTGGTCCAGGAAACCGGGATGGGGCAGGTCAGGGTCTCTGTTGATGCTCTGGAAAACATGGTGCGCAGGGTTACGGCACAGATAAAGGGTGTCAGGGATGTAAAACCCCGGGTTGCCTGCCTGCCTGAGGGGGTAAGTGTCTTTTTGCATGTTTCCATGGCGCCTGAGACTAACATTCCCGGTACTTCTGACGAAATCCAGCAAAAGGTAGCGGCATATATTGAGGAGATTGCCGGGATTAAGGTTCAGGCCGTTAAGATACTGGTAAAAAGTGTATCTGCCACAGACGACAGCCAGGGCTCCCGGAGGCTGATCTAGAAAGGAGTGGTTGTTTTGTCAGGGCAAACATTACAGGAATTTCTTGCCAACAATCTTGGGAAACTGCTGGGCGTATTTATTGGCCTGCTGTTAGGATGGATGATTATTGAATATGGAGTGCTGCCAACCCTTTTCGTTATTGTCCTGATTATTCTGGGATACCTATTTGGCAAGCAGCTTGATGAAGGAGACGGTCTGAGTGCCTTTGTTGACAGGATATTTAAGCGATAACAGGGATACACTAAATATACCAAAAGATTTCCGGAGGGCCACATGAGCAGAAGGGCAGCGCGCCAAGCGGCGTTACAGGTACTCTTCCAGATGGATATTGGGCAGACTAAATTTGATAATGCCCTTGATTTTGTTGTCACAGAGAACAAACTGGACCAGAAGCAGGTACAGTTTATCAGGGACACTATTTCCGGTGTTCTTGAACATATGGATGCACTAAACCAGATTATTAATGAAATTGCTGTGGATTGGGATAT
This sequence comes from Phosphitispora fastidiosa, assembly GCF_019008365.1. Lineage (NCBI taxonomy): Bacteria > Bacillati > Bacillota > Clostridia > Eubacteriales > Peptococcaceae > Phosphitispora > Phosphitispora fastidiosa. Next base: position 17,242 of record NZ_JAHHUL010000014.1, read on the forward strand.
GGAGCGTATGGCAGGGGTGGACCGCAGTATTCTCAGGATGGCTCTCTATGAAATATGCTATTCCGAGATACCGCCAAATGTTGCTGTCAATGAAGCCATCGAACTGGGAAAGACGTTTAGTACTGCCGAATCAGGCAAGTTCATTAACGGAATTCTTGGCAGGGTCGTCAAGAACCTTGACGATTATCGCCGGGTGACAACTAATTCAGGATTATAATGGTGAGTAGAGACCGGTTGTAGACGTGAGTATAGGTGCGGGGTGCATGGGATGGAAAAATTCCTGGGAATAGATACGAGTTGCTATACGACTTCCCTTGCTGTTGTCGACGGTGAGGGAAATTTACTTTCTGAGGCCAGAAAAATACTGGATGTCCGTATTGGCGCAAGAGGCCTTGCCCAGAGTGAGGCGGTATTCCAGCACATCAATAATCTGCCCTTGCTTTTTGAGCACATTGCCATAAATACATCCGGAGAGAGTTTTGCCGGAATTGCGGCAAGTGTCCGCCCCAGGCCGGTAAAGAGTTCTTATATGCCGGTATTCAGGGTTGCCGAAAGTTATGGAAATTCAATTGCGGCAATGCTGAACATACCTTTTGCGGATGTCTCGCACCAGGAAGGGCATCTGGCAGCAGGTATTATGTCGGCTGGCGGTCCGCGAACCGGTGAGTTTCTTGCCATACACCTTTCCGGCGGGACTACCGAACTGCTGCGGGTCAAAAAAGGCGTCCGCCCTGATGAACCAAATTTTGCAATTACTATTATCGGCGAAACCAGGGACCTCCACGCCGGGCAGTTTATTGACCGGGTTGGAGTGCGTTTGGGACTTCCCTTTCCGGCAGGACCGCATTTGGAACAGCTGGCTGCCAAGGCTCAGGGGGAGATAACGGTTCCTTCTTCCGTAAAGGGCTGCGATATCAGCTTTTCGGGACCGGAAGCTGCGGCGCTGCGCCTGGTTGGGCGTGGTATACCACCGGCTGAAATTGCCAGGGCGGTTGAAAAATGTGTAGCTAACACCCTGGAAAAGGTAATCAGGAAGGCCGTAATGGAGACCGGTATCAGGGAAGTATTGATAGTGGGCGGAGTTGCGGCAAACCGCTTTATCCGGGAAAGGCTGGGTGAGCGTTTACAGCACGGCACAGTGGGAGCCAGGGTTTATTTCGCTTCACGGGAACTCAGCGGGGATAATGCAGTCGGGACGGCCCTCCTCGGAATGAGCAGATTTACAAATAAATGGTAGGTTCTTACGCGCATGCGGCTGCATGTGCTTTTTATTTTAAGAAAAGTTTTATATTAGGCAGGAATACCTGGCATAAATGTCGAAATTTGTCGAATGTACTTTTATACAGTTATATGGTAATTGGATTTGGGGGTGAAAAGTAAGTTATCAGCTATCCGGACCTACTAATAAGCTATAAAGGGGCGAAAAAGATGAGAACATTGCAGCCGCTGTTTTTAAGGGGGGTTCTGTTTCCGGTTATCATGTTATCTCTGTTCATTAATGTTACCTTTACAGGTCCCGCATTTGCTGATACCACAGGCCCTTCATATGCGAAAATCAGTCCTGTAGAGGGGGCACAGTTAAGTACGGGAAAAGTTACTATATCTGTTACTGCCAAAGACACTGATAAGGTGAGTGATGCTTCAGTCATTATGAAGGTAGACGGGAGCGCGGTTTCACCCATAAAAGAGTATGGCTGGCTAAGTGAATGGGAAGACGATTTGACAACGCTAAATATTTATTACCCGGCCAACCTGTCACAGGGAGACCATACAATATATGTGGGATCCAAAGACCTTAAGGGGAATTTCACTGAACACACGTGGTCCTTAACAGTGGCGGCGCCGCCGCAGATAACTTCAAAGACCCCTGTTGAGGGCGCTGTCGTGACTAATTTAAAACCCGAGATTTCAGCTATTGTGAAAAACATTGAGGTAATTGATGCAGACTCTCTGGAAATGACTTTCGACGGAAAAAAGGTAAGCCCTGAATTCGATATTGCCACCGGCAGGGTTTCTTTTACACCGTCCGCAGATATTGCCAACGAAGCAGTTCATACGGTGACTCTGAAGGTCTCCGGTCAATTAGGGAGTACGGTACAGGCCCAATGGACCTTTAAGACAAATACATATGAGGAAATGGCTTTTAGTGTGAATGATGAAACATGTCAATCCTGCCACCCGCGGTCAGAACACCTGATGACCAACTGTGCCAGCTGTCACGGGACTAATCTGAATGCCGGCAAGCCGGTTTATCCGGTTGATGATTGTTATAAATGTCATTTCCAATTACCTGGTTATCCGGCTATCTATCACAGCAGCGGATTACCGGTTTATGTGGCGCCGGATCATCCCGTACAGGCGACCGACAGCTGTACCGCATGCCATAATAAGAATTGGCAGACAGGTATCCCCCAGTATCATAGCATTACAGATACGGCTGACCGTCACTTGACATCATCTGCCGGTTGCGAGGAATGCCATGCTAAAAGCCTCACCAGGGAACACTACAGAAGGACTGACAGCTCCGGTAACAGCCTGACCTGTAACACCTGTCACACCAATGAAGCAGCCAAGGTTCAGGATGCTATCACCAATGACGATTCATCATGTGCGGCATGTCACGATTTGGGTGAGTCGGGAGGCCATCCGGCACACGAGGGAGGGCTGGATGCAGCCTGCCAGACGTGTCATTCGAGCTCGATACTAAGTGAATCCCAGTTTCACAGCCAGAACGGCTGTCAGGTATGCCACAGTGAAAATGCACCGGAAATTGTGCAGTATTCTATTGACACCGGCAGCACAAATTGTTTTTCCTGCCACAATGAGGGGCATAATGTTAATATGGTAGCTAAGGTTCCCGAAGATATACCTTTGTACCCTGGATTTGAGTGGACCGTTCCCCAGGATGCCCGGATCTTTGCAGGGGAGCTCTGGTTTGACAGCCAGTATGCATCTGCCGGTGCCAAAATAGTCATTTCAGACAGGCTGCAGTCAGTTGATGGGAACGATGTCGCCTTGTGGTATCAACAGGAACTGGGTCAGAACGGTTGGACCAGTGTAAGGGAAAACATCAATACTGCAGATAATTTCTCAGTAACTTATACTAAGGAAAACAGGATGGTTACTATCAACTTCTATGCAGGAGAAACCCATGATCCGGCAGATGAATTTATAGGCCATAAAATAGAAATGGTGTATAAATAGATCTTTTTTCTCAAAACCAATTGCATAAATTTTAAGCCCTATGATATACTTTTAATAAGGGATCAGGCAGCCGGGTAATCTGGTGAGCCGGGCTTCTATGCAGCAGGATAGCCTGTGGGACCTCAACGGAACCACAGGCTTTATTAATTGGGGGGATGTCTTATGACGCTTGAACAGCAGACCGCTGAAAAAAAAGCTGTTGCTTTGAGTTCAGTATTTGCCTCAATGTTACTTACAGGTGGGAAAATGGCTGTTGGGCTGTATACCGGAAGCCTGGGTATACTTTCAGAAGCCGCTCACTCGGCCATGGACCTTTTTGCTGCCCTGGTTACATATTTTGCCGTCAGGGTGTCAGACAGACCTGCCGATGAGGAGCATCATTACGGGCACGCCAAGGTGGAGAATTTTTCCGCCCTTATCGAGGCCTTGCTGCTCCTCCTTACCTGTGTGTGGATTATTAAGGAAGCCGTAAGCAGGCTGTTTTTTGTACATGTGCCAATTGAGGTGAATGTATGGAGCTTTACTATCCTGGTGGTTTCTATTGTGGTCGATTTTTCCCGGTCAAGGGCCCTTTCCAGAGCAGCAGAAAAATATAACAGCCAGGCCCTGGAAGCTGATGCTCTGCACTTTTCCAGTGATATTCTGAGCTCGGCTGTAGTGCTGGTTGGTTTGGTTTTTGCTCGGTTTGGGATAAACTATGCTGACCCGGTGGCAGCGTTTATTGTTGCGGTTATTGTCATTGTGGCCAGTTTGCGTCTGACCTGGAAAACGGTTAATGCTTTACTTGACAAGGCTCCGCGCGGCCTGGACAGGGATATTGCCACTGAAGTAATGGAGACACCTGGGGTCGTCGGAGTTCATAAAGTGCGTCTCCGTGAGGCTGGAGGCCGAATTCACGGTGATCTGCATGTGGTTATTGACAGGAACATATCATTTGTGGAAGGGCATCGCATTGCCTCACTGGTGGAGGAAAAGCTGTCAAGACACAGTAACGATATTTTGGTCCACTTTGAGCCTGAGGATGATTGGGAAGCCGTGAACAGCAGCATTCTTAGAACAGAACAGGCAGTTATCCGGTTGATGGGTAAGAAGAGTTCGGGAATACTGGGATACCACAGCCTTGTTGTCCGGAGGGGGCCGGGAGGAACTGATGTAAGCATACATGTTGTCCTGCCCAAGGATATCTCTGTTTCCCGAGCCAGGGAGTACTGTGATGACATTGAACGGGACATTAAGACCGAACTTGATGATGCAAATATGCATTTTCATATAGAACCCTGTGAGGGTATTTGTACTGACTGTGAGGTTTGCCCGGACTGTGAAGTAAAGGGTGAAAAGACTAAAAAGTAACATGTGGCTTTATTGAGAGTAATATATAAAAACTACGTAAAATGTTAAAGGTAAATAAGATATTTTGACGAATATCATCATATGGCTTTAAAATATCATTATTTAACTTTTAAATAGTATTACTTAGTGGAGGTTTAATGGTGTACAGCGGTTGTAAAAAGAAAAGCTACGGAACAGTTAGTTACAGACTTCTCAATAAAAAGGTTATTGAAGATAATATTGATACATTGATGTCCCTTAACAAAAGAGTCAGTGTAACAGATAGTTTCCCCGGCCTGTTTGGGGTTGATGACAGACAGGTGCTGCTTTCCTCTGTTTCTCGCTTAAAAAAGACAGTTCTTAATGAAACAGACCCCTACAGGTTTATAAAGGTCAATAATTTACTGTCGATAATTGGAGAAATTTATTCCGGGGAACAGTTTGTCTTAAATGAAATAATGGCAGTTACCAGATCCCGTCAGGTGAGTAAGGACATCAAAATCCTTTTTTTGTCTTTCCTTGTTGATATCGGGATGGAGGAAGAGATAATTGCGACACTTTTTGATCTTGACGAACTGGCGGAAATGGCTGAGTTTGCAACTGATAACCTGATCGGTCTTATCAGGGGAGATCTTGGGGATAAGCTGCTTTTCTTACAGGAGTTTGGCGGTTTTGATGACCAGGGGCAGGAGGAAATAATGAAACAGCTTGCTGAGGAAAATACCGATGCTGCTGCTGAAATGCTGGGTATTCTGGCATATGCCTATGAAACCGGTATCGCTGCTCCGGCCGTAAGTCTCTTGGGCAAGAATCTCAGGGCGCGAAAAGTGAGTGTGCTGAATGAACTTGCATCCTGTAATGACAAGTTTATCAGCACCCTGGCCAGGCGCGTCCTCTCAGAGTGTAACAAGGACGGAAGCCGTAAGCCGTCACGCAGAAAATGGGAAAAACCCTATGGAGAGCTATATGATGCGGTTGTCAGTTCAGTAGATGGACAGGGTAACAGGGCTGTTTGGCTTGCATGGACGCTGCCAAACCGAAAGAACAGGATAGTGGCCTTTAATCTGCTATTAAATACAGCTACAGGAATTAAGGACTGTTTTGGTATTCCGGTGCTGACTAAAAAGGATTTTGAAAACATGATTCAGGAGATATCCCTTAGTGCCGTTGTTTTAAGAAATGACTATAAATACTGCCTGTCCCTGGTTAGAGGGGCTTTGAAAAAAAACCTTTCAGAAGGATACCGGGTACCCTTGGAGTTTGCTTTTTGGCGCCGGTGTATGGATAATGATATTTATCCTGAGGAATATGTTCCCATATATAATGATTTTATTCCTGAGACAGAGAAGCAGATACAGGACTCCTATGACCGCCTGGAGATGCTTTTTGAGGAACGGGAATTTGCGGTTTGGTATGAAGAGACACCTGAGGTTTATGATACGGCTGAGGAAATTATGGCATTAGCTGACAAAAACACCGGTCAGACCTATGCCAGAAAAGTTATGAAACTGGAGAACCGAATCATTAATAGGGTGATTAAGCCCCTGCTGCCTGTAATTAAAGAACGTCTCAAGATTACAATCGATTTTCTGCACAGGACGGGCAAAGAGACTCTTGCCAAGGAAGCAGTTGTTTGCCTGATTACGCTTGACTCTGTACCTATTGAACAGCATCCGTTTATCAGGAGAATGTGTTTTGAGAGCATTTCATCTGCGATAAATAATCTGAAAAACGGTGTCGATATCAGAGTGGACCCTGAATATATGTAATATGCCTCGTAGGCTCTCGGAAATGACCGGTACAAAGCCTTGAACATAAAGGAAATTCTATTTCCGAGAGACTTATGCCTCCTAATAGGAGGTTTTTTTTGTATTTACAAAATTGTGCGGCTGGTTTACAATAACAGTAGAACAGTTGAACAATTGTTCAAGTAATGAAATATAATAGTTACCGGGAGGTATTTATGAGGAAAGCGCTGGACAGGTGTGAGGTAGTTTGTATTAACCATGATGCTGTAAACCGCGTCCGCAAGGAAATGCTTGATGAAGAGGTAATTAGGAATATTGCCGACATCTTTAAGGCACTGGGGGACCCTAACAGGGTGAAAATTATCAGATTTCTGGCCCAGGAAGAATTGTGTGTATGTGACTTGGCCCAACTGCTGGGGATGAGTTTATCAGCAGTTTCTCACCAATTGAGGGCGCTGCGCAGCCGCAGGCTGGTGAAATTCCGCCGACAGGGGAAAGTAGTATATTATTCACTTGATGATGCCCACATTGTCGGGTTGTTTAACCAGTGCCTGGATCACGTAACTCATGAGTAACCAAGAGCCGCGATGGATTCTACAGGTATAAAAGCGAGATGGTATTAACTGACATAATTAGGAGGAGAAATTATGAAAAACGGCTATGTTTCTGAAGGGGATGCAATTGAATCTGGAGTGGCCGGTTCCATGGCCGGGACAAATAATTCTGTAATCGAAATATCTGGAATAGACTGACTGGACTGTGCCGGGAAGCTGGTCAGAAAAATTGAACAGCTTCCCGGAGTGGCTGAGGTTCAGCTAAATTTTGGAGCAGGTTTGATCAAGGCAGTACACAAAAACACATCAGTTGAGGATATTATCGGGCTTATCAAGTCCAATGGATATGATGCCAGGGTCCAGGGTGGGGCCCGGGATGCTGCCAAGCCTGCCGGAAAACCCGGAATCAGGATGATTTTGGCCGGGTTCTCCGGTCTAATGCTGGGAGCGGGGTTGGTATCCGAATGGGCTTGGACTGCTGGTGATTTTCAAGTATTTTTATATGCCGCGGCTATGGCTTCAGGGGGGTATTTCGTTTACAAAACAGCACTAAACTCACTTAAGAGCCTAATTCTGGATATGAATGTTCTGATGAGTATTTCATCTATTGGAGCAGTATTTTTGGGACTATGGTCAGAGGGAGCGACAGTGGTGTTCCTGTTCAGTGTGGGTAACCTGCTTCAGGCATATACCATTGAAAAAACACGGGATTCAATAAAAAAAATGATGCAGCTGGCGCCGAAGGAAGCAAGAGTAATCACAGATGACGGAAGCGAAACCATGATGCCGGCGGAAACAGTTAATGTTGGGGATATGATTCTGGTGAAGCCGGGAGAGAGCATACCTGTGGACGGAACTGTAACCAAAGGCCTGTCCTGGGTGAACCAGGCTTCAATAACAGGTGAGTCCAAACCGGTGGAAAAAACTGAAGGGGAAGAGGTTTTTGCGGGTTCCCTTAATAATGAGGGGAGTCTTTTTATTAAATGTACCCATCTGGCTGCAGACAGCACTCTGGCAAAAATGATCCAGATGGTTGAAGAGGCACAGGCTAAAAAGGCGCCTTCACAGCAGTTGGTTGATGTCTTTGCCAGGTATTATACCCCTGCAGTCATTATAGGTGCGGTTTTAGTTGTTGCAATACCTGTGCTGCTGCTGGGCCTGCCCTTTGCAGATTGGTTCTACAAGGCCCTGGTACTCCTGGTTATTTCGTGCCCCTGTGCACTGGTTATTTCCACTCCGGTATCTATAGTGTCAGCAATCGGCAATGCAGCGAGAAACGGTGTCTTAATCAAGGGCGGCATCTACCTGGAGGCTCTCGGAAAGGTAAAAAACATTGCTTTTGACAAAACCGGGACCATAACAACAGGTATGATGAGTGTGACAGACGTCTACCCTGTTAATGGTATTGACAGTAAGCAGCTTTTACAGGCCGCAGGCGCTGTGGAGCGGTTTTCCGAACATCCTCTGGCCAGGTCGGTGATGGCTGAAGTATCAAAAAGGAAAATATCTCTGCCAGATTCGGATTCCTTCCGCTCATTTCCCGGGAAGGGCGCCGTATGCAAGGTGGAAGGCAGAGAAATTTATGCCGGAAACAAGCGGCTGCTAACTGAGCTGAGCATTCCATTTGAGGAAATTGCACAGATGGAAGCAGCTCTGGAGAACGCAGGGAAATCAATCATATTTGTCACAACCTCAAGAAGGCTGCTGGGTATTTTGGGGATAGAGGATATTCCCCGGGCTTTAGCGGGGGATGCCCTAAAGCAGCTGCAGCAGCTCGGCATTGAGAGGATTGTTATGCTCAGCGGGGATAATGAGGCTACTGCGGCTAATATTGCCGGAAGATTGGGGATTAAAGAATACTGTTCCAATCTGCTTCCTGATGATAAGGTCAGGGAAGTGGAGGCCCTCACCCGGGAAGGTGTGACAGTAATGGTTGGGGACGGGGTAAATGATGCCCCGGCTCTGGCAGTTGCCAATGTGGGTATAGCCATGGGAGCGGCAGGCACTGATACAGCCTTGGAAACGGCGGATGTGGCCCTGATGAATGACGAACTACTGCATATTCCAGCTGTAATTAAACTCGGCAGAAGGACAAGGACAATTATCGGACAGAATGTTGTCACAGCTGTTGCCTTGAAGCTGATATTCCTGGTGCTGACACTTGCCGGGATATCAAATCTCTGGATGGCGGTGTTTGCTGATACGGGGGCTTCGGTTTTGGTGACCCTTAATGGGATGAGGTTGGCCCGCCACCGCTTTTAAAAATATTGTGAATGTAGGGGAAAATGCTCCCTGACATCGTTGCGCGGCTGACCGTAATCCGCGACGTCGGGGGTCCCCCCATTTTGTCGGGACGGCGGCTCCGCAGGAGCCGGGGTTCCGGTAACAAAATGGGGGCTTCGTTCAGTACGCCTGTGGTTACGGCCAGCCGTGCGCCCTGTTCCCGTGAAAAAATGACAAGCCGGTTGTAACCATTGGCTGTTGTCATACATAAGCTGATATTGACGTGGGATACAGGTTTGAACTGCCGACTGAACCCGATGTAAGGAGGTTGAAAGATGAAGTATACTGTTAAAAAGAATGACAGTATGTACAGTATTGCCAAACAGTTTGGCATTCCCTTTGCGGAAATTGTCAAGGGAAACCCAGGTATTCAGGACCCTGATGTTATTTACCCGGGGCAGGTGATTGAAGTGCCTGTTGCGGCGGACAGCAGCGGCATGGTTCCTGGAGCCGGGCCGGATGATGGCAGCGCTGCCTATCCAGGTGGAACGATGTTTGGTTATCCGGGGATAACGGGATTTCCCGGAGTGTCAGGATTTCCAGGAGTGTCAGTCTTCCCAGGGCTACCCGGCTTTCAGGGAGGGATGGTCCCCGGTTCTTCAGGAGATATGCCTGGTTTTTATGAGGGACCGGCCGGTAATTATCCTGGCCAACAGGTTCCGATTTTTCCGGGACTTGGTCCCAGTGGGTATCCTGGAGAGGGGATTTCCGGTAAACCGAGTGGTTTAGATTCCCGGCTGCCCGGATTTATGCCAGGACAAATCGTAAGGCAGGGAGAACAGGGAAAACATGTTCAAATACTGCAGCAACGGCTGAAAGAGCTCGGATATTTCCGCGGCCGTGTAAGTGGCCGCTATGGGCGTGGAACAGTTTCAGCAGTATCGAAGTTTCAACAGGAGTGCAGCATGCCGGTCAACGGTATGGTTGATTATTATGTCTGGAGCAGTCTCGGTATAAGGGAATAGGAGTCAACTGACTTAAGTTGCCGGCAGGCGGCTTCTTTTTTTTTTTTTGAAGCTAATTTTGGTTATTATCCGGCGTTTGTGAAAAAAATATTATAAATATATTGTTATACAAGCCTGTCTGTAATAATATATATAGGTAGTGGTACCTGCTGTTTTTTTGGTAAAAAATTGACCTGAATAGCAGGAATCGACGACTTTTCGCCGAATATACTAAAAATTACGAAAAGTTTCTTTCGAAAAAGGGAGGGAGTAAGTTTTCATGTACAAGATACTAAAAAAAGAAGTTTTGTCATCAACTCTGAAACTGTTTGAAATCGATGCACCAAAAGTTGCAAAGAAATGTCAAGCGGGACAGTTTATCATTCTTCGGATTGATGAAAAAGGTGAGAGGATTCCGCTGACTATCGCTGATTTTGACAGGGAAAAAGGGACTATTACCCTTATCTTTGCAGAGGTAGGCAAAACTACCCAGCAGTTGGGCCAAATGGAAGCCGGGGATACTCTTCTGGACTTTGTTGGACCACTTGGACGGCCGTCAGAGATAGAGAAGTACGGCCGTGTAGTATGTATCGGCGCCGGCGTGGGTATAGCACCGGTTTTTCCTATCACCAGGGCTCTTAAAGAAGCCGGTAATGAGGTTATCGGGATTGCTGGCGCCAGGAATGAGGAACTGCTGTTCTGGACTGATGAGTTTAAGGCACAGTGTGACGAATTTCACATCTGTACAGATGATGGTTCTGCCGGGGAGAAAGGATTTGTTTCCAATATTCTGAAGCAGATTATTGATGAGAAGGGGCAGGTTGACTATGTTATAGCAATAGGTCCGATTCCGGCTATGAAAGTTTGTGCCGAATTGACTAAGCCATATGGGATCAAAACCTTTGTCAGCCTGAACTCCATTATGGTTGATGGAACCGGTATGTGCGGTGCCTGCAGGGTTACTGTAGGTGATGAAACCAAGTTTGCCTGTGTTGACGGTCCTGAGTTTGACGGTCACCTGGTTGATTTTAATGAACAAATGCGCCGTGCCCAAATCTTCAAGGATGAGGAGCAGCGCGCCTTAGCAGCAGGAAGTTGTGGAGGAGGTGGCTGTGGATGTCACTAAACAATAGCCCTATTAAGAACGATATGCCTTGCCAGGACCCGAAGGTAAGGGCAAAGAACTTTGAAGAGGTAGCTCTGGGTTACACCGTGGAGCAGGCATTAGATGAAGCTAACCGCTGCCTGGGATGTAAGAAAGAACCATGCCGTCAGGGCTGTCCTGTTCAGGTGCCAATACCGCAGTTTATTGCTAAAATTCAAGAGAATGATTTTGCGGGAGCAATCGCAACCATTAAAGACAAGAATGCCCTGCCGGCTGTCTGTGGAAGGGTTTGCCCACAGGAGGCCCAGTGTGAAAAGTACTGTGTCCGCGCCAAAAAAGGCGATCCCGTTGGCATCGGGCGCTTGGAGAGATTTGTTGCTGACTGGGAAAGGTCACAGGGTGTAAAGCCTGTTGAGTGCGCTCCAGCTACCGGTAAAAAGGTTGCCGTTGTCGGATCAGGACCTGCCGGACTGACTGTTGCTGCTGACTGCGCTCAGGCTGGACATGATGTAACTATTTTTGAAGCCCTTCATGTACCCGGTGGAGTTCTTATGTATGGTATTCCCGAATTCCGTCTTCCCAAAGCCATTGTTCAGGCTGAAATTGCTAACCTGAAGAAGATAGGTGTCAAAGTTGAAGTAGATGCAGTCATCGGTGCAATTGATACTGTTGATGAGCTTCTCGAAAACGAAGGTTTTGATGCTGTGTTTATTGGGACCGGCGCCGGACTTCCATACTTCCTGGGTATTCCCGGGGAAAACTTCAACGGTGTATATTCAGCCAATGAATTCCTGACCAGGACGAATCTGATGAAGGCTTACCTGTTCCCCGAGTATGACACTCCTATCAAGGTAGGCAAGAAGGTTGCCGTTCTTGGCGGTGGTAATGTGGCCATGGACTGTGCCAGGACAGCTCTGCGTCTTGGCGCTGAGGAGGTTCATATTGTATACCGCCGCTCCATGGAAGAACTGCCGGCGAGGGTTGAGGAAGTGCATCATGCCGAGGAGGAAGGGGTAATTTTTGATATCCTGACAAATCCAACTGAGATTATAGGTAATGATCAAAACTGGGTAACAGGTATGACCTGTCTCAAGTATGAGCTTGGTGAGCCTGATGAGTCAGGCCGCAGAAAGCCTGTTCCTGTTGAAGGTTCAGACTTCCATATGCCAATGGATACAGTTGTTGTGGCTATCGGGCAAGGGCCTAACCCATTGGTTCCAAGGACTACTAAGGGTCTGGATACCAACAGGAAAGGGAACATTGTTGCCAGTGAAGAGACTGGAGCTACTTCCAAACCAAGTGTATATGCAGGTGGAGACGTCGTAACAGGCGCCGCTACAGTTATCAAGGCAATGGGAGCAGGCCGGGTATCGGCAACAAGTATCTGTGAGCTGCTCAAAAAATAATCATGAAGAGTTTTAACAGGACAGCCACTAGGATTTATCCGGTGGCTAGTCCTGCCTACATAGTAGTGAATTAATTCACAACCACCGGTTTCCACGAACATAATGTAATCCTGCATAGAATCAAAATCAGCTAAATAAATAATAATAAGTTATTAGTAGAATAGGGAGGTAATGTATTTATGTCAATGTTAGACAAGTCATGTAAAGAATTTATTGATGTCCTGGCATCAAAGGCTCCGGTACCGGGTGGCGGTGGAGCGGCAGCAATGGGTGGAGCTGTAGGAATGGCCCTGTCCAATATGGTAGGCAATCTTACAGTTGGCAAGAAGAAGTATGCTGATGTTGAAGATGAAGTTAAAGTATTAATCGAGAAGGGCAATAAGGTAATAGCTGACCTGGAGTCACTGGTAGACAAAGATGCTGAGGTGTTTGAGCCCCTGTCAAAGGCTTATGGACTGCCTAAAGATACTCCGGAACTGGCTCAGAAAAGGGATGAAACCCTGGAGAACTGCTGCAAGGTAGCCTGTTCAGTTCCTATGGACATTATGAGGGCAGCTTTTGAAGGCATTAAGATTCATGCCAGAATGGGTGAAATCGGCACAATGCTTGCAATTTCCGATGTTGCCTGTGGCGTTGTTTTCATGAAGGCCGCTCTCATTGCTGCCAGCATGAACGTCATTATTAATGTTAACTCTATTAAGGATGCTGAGTTCAACAAGGCCACCCAAGAGGAAATGGACCGCTTACTGGCAGAAGGCACCAAAGTTGCAGACGATACACTTGCACTTGTTACCAAAAAGCTGGCCTAATCAGGGATCTATGGAAACAAACTAATTGTCCCCGTTGCACAGACACCGGGGAATTATTCCGGTTGCTTAGACACCGGGGAATAATATTTATAATTGTCAATAATAAGGAGGTAGAATAATGGCTGAAAGATTAGCCGGAAAAGCAGTTGCTGATGCCATGAAGGAAGACCTCAGCAAAAAAGTTGAGGAACTGAAAGCAAAGGGTATTATGCCTAAGCTGGGGATTGTTCGGGTCGGCGCCCGCCCTGATGACCTTTTTTATGAAGGTGGCGCTAAGAAAACATGTGATACTATAGGTATGGCTTATGAAGTTTTTGAGTATCCTGCTGATATTTCTCAGGAGGCATTTGAAAAAGCCGTTACTGATGTTGGGGCCAACAAAGAAATTAACGGTATCCTGATGTTTGCTCCACTGCCCAAGCATCTGGACGAGCGTAAGATCAGGTCGCTGATTCCGGTAGAAAAAGATGTTGACTGCATGACTCTTGGAAGTGCAGCCAAGGTATTTGCTGATGACCTGACAGGCTTCCCGCCATGTACTCCGACTGCCTGTATGGATATCCTGAAATTCTATGATATCCCCTTAAAAGGCAAGAAAGCAGTTGTCCTGGGCCGCTCTCTGGTTGTCGGGAAACCTGTTGCCATGCTTCTGCTAAGGGAACATGCTACTGTTACCATCTGCCATTCCCGCACTGAGAATCTTCCTGCAGTGTGTGCAGATGCCGATGTTCTGATTGCAGCAGTTGGCCGTGCCAAGATGGTTAAGGCAGACTTTGTAAAACCCGGTCAGGTTGTTATTGATGTCGGTATTAATGAAGACCCCGACAACCCTGGGAAATACTGTGGTGACGTAGATTATGCCGTGGTTGAGCCGATTGTTCAGAAAATTACTCCCGTACCCGGTGGGGTAGGCTCAGTAACTACTGTTGTTCTCTGCAAGCAGACCATAATGGCATGTGAAATGCAAAACGGACTGGCTTAAGAGCAGCAATTTCTGAGGGGCTACAGCGTCAATAATATTGAACTCTAAAGATGTTATAACAGGGGTAGATGTGTTCCGGAGGCAGGCGGAGATGTCTGGGGGTCCGCCCGAGGAATACATCCACCCCTGTCTATGTTAAATTTTAATTATCTGTACAGATAAGTCTTTAAAATTGCAGAAACTTATGGTATAATTAATAAAAATAATTGGTAAAATATGTGAAAATGATTACAAGTTCATTTATCCTGTATCTGCAGTTCCTTTCCGGTTATTGATTAGGGGGGAATGTAAATGGTTAAATGAGTCCGGTCTAATGACAGCTTTAGTGTATATTCCGTCACTAAAGTTTTTTCGTTTTCGGTAACTTTTGGTGCTAACCAGGAATAACATATAAACAGAACATAAGTCCGGCACAATTTGTGAAATTGCACACAATATGCCGCCCTGAAACCACAAGACTACGTATTCTTAGGGGAAGGGGGGAGACTAATGTCAGCTTTTATTACCATGGGAATAGGTTTGATATTGCTGGTCAGCTTCACAATCAGTGCATATATTACTTTTCAGAAGTTCAGTATCAGGAGTTCGTTGACCAGAGTTGCAGTATTTTTAGCGCTGGCTGTAATTTTATCTGTAGTCACCTTTACAATTTCTTTAACCATTTATTATACGTAGAAAGATAGAGATAAGGGATATCTCATCAGGAGCGCCTGTAAAAACTACAATACAGGCAACTGTAGAGATATCCCTTAAAATTCAGACGACCATATTACCGGATTATATTTTCCGGCACTCTTGTTCAAACAATTCTTTTAAATAATCGGCAGTTTTTTGGGTGTTTTCCATTTTACTAAAAATGAGTGTGAATTGAATGACTGCTATATTTGGGTCAATATCATCAACCAAATTTTCAATTAATCCCCGGTTTTTCTTAACCATTTTAATTGTTATATCTATTTCGGATTTTTTTACTTTTGCATGGACCTTAATTTCTACAAGCTCCTGGGCAAAGAACGTAGTGGGGTCATAACTAAATTCCTGTAAAACTCCGTCAAAGTCCCCGGAATGCTTTTTTTCATGAAAACCAAGAGTTGCCAGGGCATCAAAGAACATTTTGAGGTAAGTGTTTGGAATTACCAATATATCATCATGGTCAACAGGGTCGATAGCCTTACGGATATCTATCTTTGTCTGGAGATAGTATCTCGTCCTGCCTCTGGAAATTGGCATGTTCCTGGCAAAAGGAATTTCGAAATTAACAGGTATTTCCTCTGCATAGCCAGGCGTAATTACCATGTTTTCGGCGATGATTACTGATGAAACCTCCCTGTTTAACAGCCTCGACTGCTTGTGTTCTTCATAAGCAGATTTCAGCATAAGGCTGATTTCAATTTTTTTAACCTCCTGTTCTACGCTGCCTCCTGAGATTTTCACGATGCCCTTCAGGCTCTCACCCGGTTCTACTTGGGGGTTGGGTATTTCCAGGTCGACCGTAGCCGCACCAATACCCATACTGGCCAACATTTTTTCTAGCACAGAATTTACACCTCCGGATTATTTTGTAGTCTCTCGGGTCAATCTGACTTAAAAAAATATGTTTTGGTTTGTGATATATAGCTTGACAATAATTAATTACTTTTTATTCAACAATTATCCAAAAATCTCCTTCCTTTAATTGAATTTAATTGCACCGTAATCAAATAGAGGAGTTTTTTATACTTAAAGCGAATTATTCTTGCTTAAGTAACTGGCGGTTAATGGCAAAACACTACAACCACAAGGGGAGAGCACATTGAAACAAGCTAAAGTAAATCCCTATTCAGCAGTGTTTTTTGGAGTGATTGCAGTTTCTTTTTCTTCCCTGTTTGTCAAACTTTCAGATGCAAATTCATTTACAATAGCCTTTTACAGATTATTTATTACCTTTATGCTTCTCCTTCCCATAGGATGGAAAGAGAAAATTACCGGCTTACGGGAGATTACCTTCAGGGACGGTTTGCTGGCTTGTCTGAGCGGCGTCTTTCTTGCTGTACATTTTGTTGTCTGGTTTACTTCACTGGAATACACCAGTGTTGCCAGTTCGGTGGTTTTGGTGACGACACAGCCTATTTGGGTTGTAATTGGTTCATATATTTTCTTCGGAGAAAAAATTGGATTTAAAGCCCTTGCCGGAGGAGCTATAGCATTGCTGGGCGGTATCATGATCGGTGTGGGGGATTTTGAAACAGGCGGAACGGCTCTGATAGGTGACATTCTCGCCCTTGCCGGTGCTGTGGCGGTGTCAGGATACCTCATTATCGGCAGGAGAATCAGGAGCAGGGTAGGGCTTCCCGTATATACCTTACTTGCTTATGGGAGCAGCAGCATCATTTTGGGCATAACCACAGCAGCGGTTGAAATGCCGTTTTATCCTTACCCGCAGCACGAATGGGCGCTCTTTTTTGGACTGGCCTTCGTCTGTACTGTGCTCGGACACACTGTTTTCAACTGGACTCTCAGGTATATCCAAGCCTCAGTTGTAGCGATTGCGATACTGGGAGAACCTTTAGGCGCCATTTTATGGGCAGCGGTTTTCCTGGGAGAAAACCCAACTCCCCAGCAGCTGATTTCCGGGGCCATAATAATTCTGGGGTTATATATCTTTACAAAATACAGCAAGCAGGACAGCCCGGCTGAGTCGATTAACCGGTAAAGGCACACGGGCGGGTGACACACTTGCCACAGGCATCGGTAAGATTAAGGTCAAGGTAGCACTTGGTAAAATCATTTTTCATACTATTTTCCTTTCCAGTGATACATACTATAATCAAGGTTATTGTAACACAAAATTGTCAACAAATTTTAGCAGGAAAAATGTCAGCTTAGCAGGAAAATGTCAGTTTGATGGCTAATTAATACCAAATGAAGCACTGATTCCAGACAGGTCTTGCCTTTTTGCCAATAATTTTATATAATACCCTCATAGGGTATTATGATGTTGCTACATTAATCTTAAGTAAAAAAGGAGCGATTCAAATTGATCAGTTTTACAGATGCAGCACAGGAAGAAATGAAAAAAGTGCTGGATGCAAATGATTCGGAAATGATTAGAGTTGCCTTTGCCGGAATGGGTTGAGGCGGCCCAAGTTTTGGTCTGGCTTTGGAAAAGTCAGCTAAGGACAATGACGAAATTTTCGAATATGAAGGTTTTAAGGTTGTAATCAGCAAGGAGTATAATGACATGTACACAAACCTCGTTGTAGACTGGGTTGATAATTACATGGGCAAAGGTTTTAGCGTATCCGAAAAAGATGCGGGCGGCTGCAGCAGCTGCTCGGGAAGCTGTTAAGGCACAGCAACCGCATAAATTCTATTTGGATAATATCTGATTATGAAAAGATTGCACACCAATCCATAAATGGGTTGGTGTCTTTGCTTTTTCCAGAGGCAGGATAGGTCCTTTATACCCGTCATATCAATGAAGAGGCCTGGATAAAAAATATAAACTCAATTTGCAGGAATTATTCTAATTACTGCCGTAATATACCATATATTACCCTAATTAGACAAATGACGACATTTTGTAAGGGTGGAATAATTATGGATTTGATAATTCCTTCTGTCATGGCAACACTTTTAGGCACAATATTGCTGACACATGTATATTGGTATTTATTTCTCAGGTACCGTGAACGTTTTATGAAGATATGGGCAATGAGCTGGACAGTTTATGCTCTAAGGTTTACTTTAGAACTAATTGTGCAATTCGGAACTAACGGGATCTTGATTGTTGCAGGTCAGCAGTTTACAACCCTGGCAAGTGGTTTGCTGTTTATGTGGGGGACATATTCATTTCTGGGAAAACATCTGTCAAGGTGGCCCCTGTATGCCGTTTTAGTTGACGGTATCTGGATTACTGCCGGATTTCTCCTGGATATACCGCTGCATATTTTAAATCTGCCCACCTTTTTATTCCTTGGACTTGTTTATATCTGGACAGGCGTGATGCTGCTCCGGTCCAGGGATTTGGAAGGGCTGGGGAGGCTGTTCACCGGATGGGGATTTGTGTTATGGGGGATACATAAGCTGAATTACCCCTTTGCAGGTATGATCCCCGGGTTTGCACCGTGGGGATACCTGACAGCGGCAGTGCTAGAGTTTGTTGTTGCCACCGGTATCCTGCTGGTATATCTTGAAAAAATGAGGGCTGTCTTATCTTCAGGTGAGGCGAGATTCCGCAGACTGGCAGAAAATGCGCAGGATATTATTTACCGCTGCCGCCTGCTGCCAAGCCGTGGTTTTGAATATGTCAGCCCTGCTGCCACCGATATTACGGGTTATACTCCGGAAGAGTATTATGCAGATCCAGACCTTTTATTTAAAATAACCCATGCCGATGACCTGGATGTTTTAAACGTGCTTCCGGTTCTGACAGTTGAGCAGGGCAAACCTGTTATCATGCGAACTTTCAGAAAAGACGGAAATATGGTTTGGACCGAACACCATACGGTGCCTTTTTATGACGAAACCGGTTGTCTAGTGGGGTTTGAAGGAATTGCCAGGGATATTACCAGGCGAAGGCAGGCCGAAGAAGAATTAAGGAAATCGGAATGGCGTTTTCGGGAGATTTTGGAAAATGTCAGACTCTTAACCGTTACCCTTGATAAGAAAGGAAATATTACCTTCTGTAACGATTTTCTGCTTGAAATTACAGGGTGGCGGCGTGATGAAATTCTGGGGACCAGTTGGTTTGATACATTTATGCCCGAGTTTACCAGAAACCAGTTCAGGGAGGGCTTTTTCAAGTTGTTCACAGAGCATGCCGGACCTGATGACCTGCACAAGGTTACTATAATTCAAACTAAGTCAGGGGAGCAGAGGACGGTTTCATGGAACACAACAATACTAAGAGATTCAACAGAGGAGATTATCGGGCTGACCTGTTTTGGTGAAGATATTTCGGAACGGATACAGGCTGAAGAGGTGTTAAAGAGGTATCAGCTGCTGTTTGAACATGCGAATGATATCATACTTTTCTTCCGCCGTGACGGTAAAATACTGGAAGCTAACACTGCTGCGGTTAACACCTATGGATATTCCAGGGAGCAGTTGCTAACAATGAATGTTTCCGACCTGAGGGCAGAGCAGACAAAAGCGCTGCTTGCGGGACAGATTGACAGGGCAGAACAGGCAGGGCTCCTTTACGAGACAGTGCATCAGCTAAGTGATGGAAAAATTATGCCTGTTGAGGTGAGCTTACAGGGAACGGTGTTGGAGCATGAAAAGGTACTCCTTGGGATTGTACGTGATATAACGGATCGGAAAAGGGCAGAAGAGACTATAAATTACCTGGCATATCACGACCCACTTACAGAGCTTCCCAACAGAGTACTGTTTTTTGACCGCCTTACTGTTGCTTTAGCAAATGCTAAAAGGAATAAGCAGAAGCTTGCTGTGATGTTTCTTGACCTGGACCGTTTTAAATTGGTTAATGATATTATGGGTCATGCAATGGGTGACCAATTCCTGAAAAAGGTTGGTAAACAGTTAAAGTCCTGTGTGAGGTCAAATGATACTGTAGCCCGGGTCGGTGGTGATGAATTTACTATTCTGCTGCCAGACATAAGCAGGGATGAGGATACAGTCAAGGTTGCCAAAAAAATTATTCATGGCCTTAAAAAGCCATGGATTCTTAACGGTTATGAGTTCCAGATTACCGTAAGTGTGGGGATAGTGTTGTACCCGAATGACGGAGAAGATGCCGAAACACTCACCAAGAATGCGGATACAGCCATGTATCGGGCTAAGGAACAGGGTGATAATTACCAATTCTATACTCCGGCAATGAATCTGAAGAATGTGCAGCGCATGGAAATCGAGGTGGCGTTGCGGAAAGCCCTGGAAAATGAGGAGTTCCAAATATATTACCAGCCGCAGGTCAATATTAGCAAAGGTATGATTGTCGGATTTGAGGCTCTCCTCCGGTGGAACCATCCTCTAAAAGGTGTTATCCTGCCAATGGAATTTATCAGTGTGGCGGAAGACACGGGACTAATCATTCCGATTGGCGAATGGGTTCTGAAAACAGCCTGTGCCCAGAACAAGGCATGGCAGGATGCCGGTTATCCCCCGGTAAGGATTTCAGTAAACCTGTCGGCACACCAGTTTAGGCAGAGAAATCTGGTGGATATGGTAGCAGCTATATTAGTTGAAACGGGTCTGGAACCCAAGTGGCTGGAACTTGAATTAACAGAAAGTACGGCCATGCAGGATGTAGAGTTCAGTCTGGTCATGATGAAGAAACTAAGGGAAATGGGAATCAGGATTGCTATGGATGATTTCGGGACGGGTTATTCGTCTCTGGGTTACCTCCGGAAGTTTCCGCTTACCACTCTTAAGATTGACCGGTCGTTTGTGCATGATGTGCTGACAGATCTGGAGGATGCGGCTATTGTAGCTACCATCATAGTTATGGCCCAAAACCTTAAGCTTAATGTGATTATAGAAGGAGTTGAAAGCGAAGAACAGCTGGCCTTTTTTGAGCAGCAGGAGTGTTATGAAATGCAGGGATACCTGTTCAGCAAACCGGAACATGCCGATGTTACCGAAAAAATGCTGCAAAAACAGACAGCTTTTAAGGTGAGCATTTAACCTTTGTCTTGGCCCGGTGTTGTTCCAGTGGGGTGTATCTTTATACTGCACTGGAACCACCGGGTTTTGTTATGGTATAATAGGTGGTAATCATATAGAAAGGCGCTGAATCACAGTGAAAATCATTTCTGTCAGTAATCTGAACGGTTACATAAAGGAAAAACTTGATTCTGACTTTTTACTGAGTAATGTCTGGGTCAGAGGGGAAATATCCAATTTTAAGCACCATTCCTCAGGGCACATGTATTTTACCCTAAAAGACAAAACCGGGGCTGTTAAAGCCGTAATGTTCAGAAGCAGGAACAACAGCCTCTTTTTTGAGCCCAAGGAGGGCATGGCAGTTATAGCAAAGGGTTATGTTTCGGTATACGAGAGGGATGGGATGTACCAGCTCTATGTTGAGGAAATGCATCAACAGGGAGTTGGCACACTGCATGTGGCCTACCTGCAGTTAAAAGAAAAGCTGGAAAAAGAAGGGCTGTTTGACCCCCAAAGGAAACGACCCCTGCCCAGATTTCCACAGCGGATAGGTGTGGTTACTTCGCAGACCGGGGCAGCAGTGAGGGATATTGTTACTGTGATACATCGAAGATACCCCCAAGCACATATTATTCTGTTCCCGGTTGCGGTACAGGGGGATGAGGCTCCCGGGCAGATTTGTGAGGGGATTCGTCTGGCAAATGAGATGACAAACCTGGATGTCCTTATAGTCGGCAGGGGCGGCGGGTCTATTGAGGAGTTATGGGCTTTTAATACAGAGGTGGTGGCCCGCAGCATCTTTGCCAGCACTGTCCCTGTAGTATCCGCTGTAGGACATGAAACTGACTTTACAATTGCTGATTTTGTTGCCGATATGCGTGCCCCAACTCCTTCGGCGGCAGCCGAGATTGTAGTCCCTGATTTCAGGGAAATCCAAAAGAATATAGATATGCTGGAACAGAGAATGATACTTGGACTGAAAAATTTGATCTACACATCGAGAGAAAAGTTAAATTCCCTGACCGGTAGCCCTGTTATGAAAAGGCCGCAGGACAAAATATACAGGATGATGCAGGACCTGGATCAGGTGACTAGAAGGATGGCACAGGCAGCAAAATTGAATTTAACCGGGAAGAAATCCTGTCTGGCCCTCCAGGTTTCCCGGCTTGATGACTTAAGTCCTCTGGCCACAATGAAAAGAGGCTACAGTATCTGTCGTGATCCGGGGGGGAGAGTGGTTAACAGTGTTAATGGTGTCAGACCGGGAGACACGGTTGAAGTTATTGTGACCGATGGCTCGGCTGACTGTGTCGTAAAAAACATTAAGGAGGGCGCTTATGGCCGCAGATAAGACAAATGCTGAACCTACCTTTGAAGAGGCACTAAATGAGCTGGAAAACATAGTCAGGCTTATGGAGGGAGGGAACCTGGACCTGGAGGATGCATTGGCCAGGTTTGAAAAAGGGATTTCACTGTCCAGGATTTGTAATAAAAAACTGGAACAGGCAGAAAAACGAATTGAAATGCTGCTCTGTAAGGAGAGTGGGGAAATAATTCTGGAACCTGCCGGAGCAATGGAGCAAAAGGATGAATAAAGATACCTTGAAGAGGGAAATAAATGATAGAGTCAGGTTAATCGACCAGGCTTTGGATAATTACCTTTCAAACAGCGCAATGCCGGAAACGCTTCATCAGGCAATGAGATACAGTGTGTTTGCCGGAGGGAAGAGGCTCAGGCCGGTACTGCTGCTGGCATCAGCAGAGGCAGTTGGAGGAAATGCCGACCTGCTGCTGCCGGCTGCGGCTGCCTTTGAAATGGTACATACCTATTCACTTATTCATGATGATCTGCCGGCTATGGATAATGATGATTTCAGGCGTGGTCAGCCCACCAATCACAAGGTTTTTGGTGAGGCTATGGCCATATTGGCCGGTGACGGGCTGCTTACAGAGGCATTCGGGCTAATAACTGAGTGCTGCGTTTCTGAGAGCATTGCGCCGGGAACGGTTGTCACCGTAATTAAGGAATTGTCACTGGCAGCAGGCCCGTTTGGGATGATTGGCGGACAGGCTGCTGACATAAGTTCGGAAAACCAATCTATAGATAAAGAGGTTTTGGACTACATTCATTCACATAAAACGGGCGCTCTGTTTAAGGCCTGTGTCCGTGCGGGCGCCATTATGGGAGGGGGCAGTGCAGAGCAGTTGGCTGCGTTGACCAGGTATGCTGAAAATCTCGGTCTGGCCTTTCAGATAACCGATGATGTTTTGGATGTTGAGGGTGATTCGCGAAAACTGGGGAAAACAGTCGGTAGTGATGAAAGACTGAAAAAAGCTACTTATCCCTCATTATACGGGCTTGAGGTATCCAAAAAGCTGGCCGCAGATGCGGTGGACAGGACACTGCGGGCACTGGATATGTTCGGCAGAGAAGCAGATTTGCTTAGGTATATTGCGGGATATCTTTTGGAGCGGGATAACTGACTGCATCAAGCGGGATAACTGACTGCATCAAATGGAGGAACTCAGTGGAAACAGCATTTCAGGAAACAGCAAAAAATACGGCTTTATTAGCAGCAATGATTTCATGGCTGTCGGCCCAGGCTTTAAAATTTGTTATTGGACTTATAACAGACGGCGAAATAAATCTTGTCAGATTAGTGAAAAGCGGCGGCATGCCCAGCAGTCACGCAGCTTTTGTTACTGCTGTTTCTGTTGGTGTTGGCAAACAGCATGGTTTTGACTCCGGAGTGTTCGCTTTAGCTGCTGTTATGTCCCTTATTGTGATGTATGATGCCGCAGGTGTAAGGCAGGCTGTAGGCATTCAGGCACAAACTCTAAATGACCTGCTGCACGATTTGTACAGCAGAACCGCCATTACTCCGGTAAAGATTAGGGAAATACTCGGGCATACTCCTGTTGAGGTTATTGCAGGCGCTTTACTGGGATTGATGGTTGCCCTGATTCTTTAAATTATTACACTTTTCTAAAATGTATTGAATAATAAATTGACTTATGATATAATTTTTCTTTGATGAAAACACAATGTAGGTGGCGCAGTATTCTAGTCAGGACTGCCACTTTGAAGGCGGGCCTAAAAATCCGTCAAAGGGCATATCGATGAAGTTCCTGGTTCCGGCTGCTGACGCCCAGTTGGGGGTCGGTTCTGGGAGTAAGGAGGAAGGGCGATCTACAACGGCATGTAGGCGTTGACCCAGCCTCCGTGGAGGCCCGGGAAGTATACCGGTTTGAGCAAGGTTAACTTCCCGGGAGAAACCTGCGTATATGATGCTGTTCTTTGTGTTCAGTGTTTAAAGCAGTGTAGCCTGCCTTGAGTGGTGCTGGTGGATTATGGGTTATCGGATTTATTGGATGCGGGCCCGCTTTCAATAGATCCGCTGTCTGAAACCACCACTGCAAAAGAGGCTAGAAGTGTTCCAGTTCTGTTGAGGAAAACTCCTAGACTGTTTAGGCTTACTAAGGCATGATAGGGATTAAAGTGTGGACTAAGTGGTAATTCAGCCCCGTAAGCGGCGACGCTACGGATTCATCATAAAGGGAAACCGCCGGAGCGGTAACGCGACGGAGATGAATGGGAAAACCAGCTGGACCTTAAGCCACAATATTTACTTATCGTGCTGCCACCTACAATATACTTAAAACAGTACCAAGCTGCCGATGCTTGTATGAGGTGAAAATATTTGGGTAATAATAAGCCTAGTTCCCTCAAATTTGCAGTACTTATGGGAACTGGGGCGTTTTTTGCGGCCGTTTTTTTTAGCTTTTTTTCTGAAATAGTGTTACCAAAACTGCAGTTGATTATGCTGTCTTTTTTATCATTGTTAGTTGTTATTTTTGTTGGGATAATTTTTGATATGATCGGAATTGCGGTAGCAGTTGCTGATGAAAAATGGTTTCATGCCAAGGCATCCAAGAAATTGCGGGGCGCCGGCCAGTCCATCCTGATGATTCGGCACGCAGCAAAGGTTGCTACCATTTGTAATGATGTTGTGGGCGACATCTGCGGGACGGTCAGTGGTGTTTTCGGAGTAGCTATTGTATTCCAACTGGCTTCAGAAAGACCGACCTGGGATAAATCCATTATGACAATGGTGATGACAGGAATAGTGGCCTCACTTACGGTTGGCGGAAAAGCTCTCGCTAAAAACAAGGCCATGCACGATTCTCGGGAAATTGTAGGTATGGTGGGACATATTCTGGCCTGGTTTGAGACATCGACAGGTCTGAACCTATTTGCCCTGAACCGGCGCAGGGACAGGAGAAGGTGAAATGGATGGATACCCCTTTATTGAATAAAATTGATTCCCCTGCTGACCTGAAAGGTTTTTCCATAGAACAGTTGTACAAGCTTGCAGATGAAATCAGGGGACTGCTTATCGAAACAGTTGCTGAGACCGGGGGGCATATCGCGCCTAACCTTGGTGTGGTCGAATTGACGATTGCTCTGCACAGTATTTTTGATTGTCCCAGTGATAAAATCATCTGGGATGTCGGACACCAATCCTATATACATAAAATACTTACCGGCAGGCGTGAAGGTATTAACACTTTGAGACAGTATAGTGGGATCAGCGGATTCCCCAAAAGGGCGGAGTCGCACTGTGATCCTTTTGATACAGGCCACAGCAGTACCTCGATTTCTGCTGCTCTGGGGATGGCCATCGCCAGGGACCTCCGTGGTGAAAAGAATAATATTATTGCTGTCATCGGAGACGGAGCCATGACCGGCGGGATGGCCTTTGAGGCCTTGAACCATGCCGGTCATATTGGCAGCAGTCTGATAGTAATCCTGAATGACAATGAGATGTCAATTTCAGAAAATGTCGGCGCTCTGGCAGGATACCTGAGCCGGATGCGAACTGACCCCAAATACTATAAACACAAAGAAGAAATGGAACTCCTGATGAAAAAGATCCCATCAATAGGGTCTACTGTTGTTAAGGCTATGGAAAGAATAAAAGACAGCTTTAAGTACCTGGTTGTTCCCGGGATGCTTTTTGAAGAGCTTGGCTTTACATATCTTGGCCCCATTAACGGACACGACATTTCAGTTATCAGGACAGTACTGGAACGTGCCCGGAAAAGCCATGGACCTGTTTTGGTACATGTTATCACCAAAAAAGGCAAGGGGTATCAACCTGCCGAGGACAACCCGGATAAGTTTCATGGTATCGGCCCCTTTGATGTAAAAACAGGTAATGTAAGGGGAAAATCAAAAATTACTTATACCAAAATATTTGGTGAAACCCTCTGCCAGCTTGCGGCTGCAAATGAAAAAGTGCTTGCTATTACTGCAGCAATGCCTACGGGAACAGGACTGACTGAGTTTCGGGAAAGTTTCCCGGGTCGATTTTTCGATGTAGGGATTGCCGAGCAGCATGCCGTAACCCTGGCAGCTGGGCTTGCTGTTTCGGGGTATATACCTGTTGTGGCCCTGTATTCAACATTTCTGCAGCGGGCTTATGACCAGGTACTGCATGATGTTGCCTTACAGGGTCTTCACGTGGTGTTTGCCATAGACCGTGCCGGCCTGGTGGGAGAAGACGGGGAAACCCATCAGGGAGTATTTGACATTTCTTTCCTGAGACATATCCCGGGGCTGGCTGTTATGGCTCCAAAAGACGAAGGTGAACTTAGACAGATGCTGAGAGCTGCAATTGAACAGTATGGCGGCCCGGCGGTAATAAGGTATCCACGCGGAGCAGGGGTCGGAGTTAAGCTGGAGGATCTCGGGGATATCTCCGGCGTTCCGTTTGGAAAGGCAGAAATAGTGCGTGAAGGAAACCATATCACTATTGCAGCACTTGGCCCAATGGTTAATGAGGCGATGCGGGCTGCAGAATTACTCGCAGAATTGGGGACAAGCGCAGAAGTAATTAATGCGCGTTTTGTGAAACCCCTTGATGAGGAATGTATCCTTAAAAGCATCAACAGAACCGGCAGGCTTCTGACTGTTGAAGAAAATGTACTACAGGGCGGATTTGGCAGCGCTGTCCTTGAAATGATGGAAAAACACGAGATCATGGTTCCGGTGAAGAGGATAGGGGTTCCCGATAAGTTTGTCAGTCACGGCGCCCAGGACACCTTAAGGGAACAGTGTGGGCTGACTTCATCCAATATATTTGAAGAGGCACAAGGCATGGTGTCAGGGTCTTTAAAGACAAAAAGCCGGCGGGGTAAAGCCAATATAAAGAGGTGTTATCATGTCCGGTAAAAAGAGACTGGATGTTTTACTGTTAGATAAAGGCCTTTTCCCTTCACGGGAAAAGGCCAAATCATCAATTATGGCAGGATTAATAATGGTTGACGGCCAGCGTGTCGACAAGGCAGGGACCGAAATCCCCGTCAACGCTGTTATTGAAGTTGCCGGACCTGCCAATCCTTATGTCAGCCGGGGTGGGCTAAAACTGGAAAAGGCCATAAGTTATTTTGGGATTAAGTTTGAAGGTAAGACAGTGGTAGATATCGGGGCATCAACAGGAGGTTTTACAGATTGTGCGCTCAAGAATGGCGCAGTCAAAGTATATGCCATTGATGTAGGCTATGGGCAGCTTGACTGGAAACTTAGACAACACCCCAGGGTCGTTAATTTTGAACGCAGCAATATCAGGTATTTTGATACCGCTCTGTTGGGCGAAACCCCGGACATTGTAACAGTAGACGTGGCTTTTATCTCCCTTGTGCTGGTACTGCCCAAAATATCGGAAATTCTGCAGACCGGCGGTGAGGCTGTTGTCCTGATAAAGCCCCAGTTTGAAGCAGGCCGGGATAAGGTAGGCAAAAAGGGAGTAGTCAGGGATCCGGACATTCATAAAGAGGTTATCATAAAGGTGCTGGAAAAGGCTGTGAGCTTAGGTTTCAGGATTAATAGCCTGACTTATTCCCCCATTAAAGGACCTGAGGGAAATATTGAATACCTGGCATACCTATCAAAGGATGACGCGCAGGTTAATCAAACCGCCGAGGAATTAAAGATTTTGGCAACCAGAACCGTAGATGAAGCAGGGTGCACGTTTTTCTAACATATTTCTAATAATTGTTTCAAGATATAACAGGAAATTGAAAAATATTGGCGAATATTTACATAGTTGCATTTTAACCTGTACGCACACAGGGGGGTGGGCGACTTGCGTTATTCCAATTTTAAAATAAGTGATGTTACTCTGAAGATTCTGATGGGATATCTGGGTGTAGTCATAATGCTTACATTGGTTATGATTGTTGCTGATACCAATATGGCCAGGATTCAGCAGGCTATTGATGACAGTACATATAAGTTTCTGCCTCAGGTAAATATTGCCGGCAGCATTAAATCTATTGTGCAGGAACAGCAGATGCTGACCCGGGATTTTACTGTTGGCAATAAGAACATCAAAGAAAAGTACCGGGAACTGGACAGGCAGTTTAAAGCAAAGATAACCGAGTTTGAAGATATGATAGGCAGTGACCCTCGGGATGAAGCGACTCTGAAAAGCCTTAATAGAGTAAAAAGAGAACATGATAACTTTAATCTGGTGGCTAATCATATTTTTAAATATGAGGAGGCCGGACGGGATAATCTGGTTGACACCCTTTGGGGAAATTACCGGTTGGCGGGAAACAAAATGATTGAAACAGCCAATCAACTGGTTGAAGGGACCCAGAAACAGGCCACTGAAGCCCAAGAGAAAAGTCGGACCATCCTGCTGACTTCGCGCAGCATCATGTATTCAATTGCAGTAGTTGCCATTATCGGGTGTTTTACCCTTACATTCATAACCTCAAAGAATATTACCGCACCGCTGATGAATCTGGTTCGGGTTTCCAGAAACATTGCGGAAGGTGACCTGACCCAGAAGATAAGGGATAACTCCATTGGAGAATTTAGTGAACTGGCCAAGTCGTTTAACATTATGGTGGATAACCTCAGGGCAATAATTGAGCGGATTGTTGACTGGAGCAGGGAAATTGCTTCTGCCAGTGAAGCCTTTGCATCACATACCCAACAGAGCGCTGCAGCCTACACAAAAATCGACCGTTCTATTAATGACGTATCTGAGGGTGCCAAACAACAGGCTAATGGAATTGCAGAGCTGCAGGCATCTGCAGAAACGGCTATGGAGGCAATCAACAACATCAATCTTAGTATTCAGATGATTGACCGAACTACGGCATCGGCAGCCGATATGGCCCAAAAGGGCGGTGGTTCAGTCAGGGCGGCTATTGAACAAATGAACCTGATTGAACAGAAGGTAGATCACCTGTCATTGGATGTCAAAACACTGGTGAGTGATGTTAATAAAATTTCAGAGATTATTGATATGATCTCCGGGTTTGCCAAGCAGACAAATCTTCTGGCTCTAAATGCGGCGATTGAGGCAGCGAGGGCAGGAAAACAGGGAAAGGGCTTTGCGGTTGTTGCCGAAGAAATCCGCAAACTGGCTTCCGGTTCCGGACAGCTGGTAGAAAAGATACGCCAGATTATAGCCCAGATTCAAAAACGATCTAAGGATGCTGTCTTATCAATGGATGAAGGCCGGGAGGTTGTTGCAGCCGGTACAGTTGTTATCAATGATGCCGGAGAAATACTTACAGAAATAATTGAGGCTGTCCATACCGCATCTGAACAGACCAGGGAAGTGGTTAATAACACCCAGCAGATAACTGTCAGCAGTCAGTATATCGTCCAGGAAGTTACTGAAAACAGTAAGATATCAAAGAAAACCGTAATGACATCCCAGGAAATGTCGGAACTGGTGATCGCCCAATCTAAAGCCGTTATTGAATTCTTTGATGCAGCCAACAGTCTGGCCGGTATGGTACATCAACTGCAAGAAGCGGTTTCCAAGTTTAATGTTAATCGCGAAGATACCTTTGATTCTTGAGAGGGGGGAACATTGTGAAATCTAAATTCGCAGTATTATTGTTAATTATTGTATTAGCAATTGTTTTGGCCGGTTGCTTACAGAGGGAAGGAAACCAGGATGATAAGGAGCCGGTGAGGGCCAAGGTTACAGAGGCACAGGTAAAAGAGTTCCAACAGAACAAGCAAAAGAACCGGGTGGATATATATATACCTATTAAAGAGCAGTATGCTACCAGCAGCCATGTAGAATCACTTCCCAGCCTGCTGGAGAGCGATCATGCAACTGCTGAATGTTACCAGTGCCATGCTGCGGAATATTTCCTGGCCCCTCCTGACCAGAAACCTGATATTGCGGGTGTGAAGCTTTCAATAACCTGTGCTGTCTGTCATGTTTTGACCCAGAGTGAGTTTAAGCTCAGATTAGATCCTTTGGAAACGTGCACTTCCTGCCATAATGCCACAAAAGAAATTGTGGCAGGTGAAGTAGTCCACCATCCCCAGAAAGAGATGTTTCTGGGTTATGGCGCTGTCGGTGTACCGGTAATTCCAGATTCAAAATATAAAGCAGGGCTTACCTGCATAGAATGTCATATGCCCAATGAGGCCCATAGCTTTGAAGGCAAAACTCCGGCGGAAGCTTTAAAGGAACATACCGAGAGTATTTGTGTTATGTGTCATGCTGATCAGTCTGAAGAGGAATTTGCCAAAGAGGTTGCCAAAATGCAGCTGCAGATTGAGAAGAATTGTGAGGATCTGGAGAACAAACTGGCAGAGTCAAAGAAGAAGCTGGATATCCGGAGAAGCCAGGGTATTCAGGTGGATCCGGCCCGGGAAGTATACAACGTGGTCTATACCAATCTATCATTTGTTGTCGCTGACGGAAGCAAGGGAATTCACAACTTCGACTATTCCACCAAAATCCTTGATTATACACAAAAAAGATACCAGGAGCTGGAAAACCTTTTGAAATAAAAAAACGGGACTGCCTTTTGGCAGTCCCGTTTTTTATACGCTTGTCTTCGTTTTGGTAGGAAACTGTATTGTCATTTCGTGATTAGCTTCATCTTTATAGGTTAGTGTCTCAGGTATCGAATCTTTTTTGAGTTCAAATAACAGCAGCCCGCCTCCCCGATAATCCGGAGGGAGGACTACCTCCTTGAAGGCCGATTTACTGGTTATCTTCTGGGTAAGTTCCTGTGAATACTTATACTCAGCGCCATCTAATGTTTTTAAGGTCACAAAATTCGGAGAAATGGGTACATTATCTTTAGAAACATTTTCAATGGCTACCAGGATACTTACTACGTCATAACCATCTTTGGTACCGATATTCATGGCAGTGAGGGAACGAATCTCCTTACTGACTGACATTTTAAATTCATTATCTTCAGCGGTAAGGTGTGCAGTATCTGCCTTATCTTCTGTATCAGGTGCGGGCGGGGGATTCTTTGTTTCGGTTTTTCCACAGCCGGCAAAGACTAGAATTAAAGAGCACAGCAGCAAAGTAAACAGTTTTTTCATAGGACATCTCCTTTATCTGTATATTATTCAGTTTTGTCGGGAGTTATAATACCGCAATACGGATATTTATATTCGACAGATGTTTCTATTATCCTTGAAAGAAACAATAATTTTTTTACGACAGGAGTTCAGTTTTTTCTGTAGAATTATTTATCCCGAGGGGGAAAACAATGGACTGTATTGGAATTATCTTGAACCTGGAAAAACCTGAAGCAGAAACAATTACCAAAAATATAGTCAGATGGCTGGAGCAGCATGGCAAAAAAGTAATTGTTTCCGGAGTCGGTTCTTTTTGTGCCGGAACTAATTATACAGTTTACTCTGAGGACGACCTTGCCGGAAAGGCTGACTGTATTATTGTGTTGGGTGGGGATGGCACTCTGCTGAACACAGCCAGAAATACCTCCGTAAGAGGCATTCCCCTTTTTGGGGTCAACCTTGGTCAGTTGGGGTTCCTCACTGAAATCGAACTTCCTGACATTACCCCCGCACTGGATAAATTAATTTCGGGAAACTACCTCATTGAAGAGAGAATGATGATTCAGGCCACTGTTATCAGGAAGGGTAAGGAAATAAGTAAATTTTACGGCCTGAATGACGCTGTGATAACCAAAGGCGCTTTTGCCAGGATTATCCGCCTGAAGACCTATGTAAATCATGAATTTGTTGATATATTTCCTGCGGACGGACTTATAGTTTCCACACCGACCGGTTCAACCGCATATTCTTTGTCTGCAGGAGGTCCGCTGGTAGCCCCGAACCTGGAATTGATGATAGTAACACCTATTTGCCCACACACCCTTTATTCCAGGCCAATGGTAATTGATAAGAACAGTATTGTCAAAGTTGAACTGCAGGATACTCAGGCAGAAGTAATGCTTACAATGGACGGGCAGAGCGGCTTGCGGCTGGAACCTTTTGATGATGTAATAGTACAGAGAGCGCCTTTTAATGCAAAATTTATGAAATTGAACCAGCGGGGTTTTTACGAGATTTTGCGGACCAAGCTGAAAGAGGGCGGGAACACGGATGTTTAACCTTTTTAGGAGTACGGTGAACATTGCTCATGGTTACCTGAAAACTGTCGTCAAGCCTGGAGGGGTGGCAGTTGATGCCACAGTGGGCAATGGCAGTGACACCCTGTTCTTGGCCGGACTGGTGGGTTTAAACGGCAGGGTTTACGGGTTTGATATCCAGCCGGAAGCAATCAGAAGAACTACTGAGGCGGTAATTGAGAATGGGTATTCAGAGCTAGTGAAACTTTTTGAGCAGGGTCATGAAAACATGGGTGATTTCATTAATGAACCTGTTGATGCTGTTGTTTTTAATTTGGGTTACCTTCCGGGAGGCGACCACAACATTGTTACGGCTCCAGAGACAACACTCACGGGAGTAATAGCTGGCCTCAACCTGCTTAAACCGGGTGGGGTTATGTGTATTGTTATGTATACCGGGCATTCCGGCGGCCCTGAAGAGCAGGAACGGCTGGAGTCCTATCTGAGGCATTTGGATAAAAAACTATATTATGTCTGTAAAATAGATTTCCTTAACCGGAATAAAGCCCCATTCCTGTTAGTTGTGGAAAAGGCTTCTGAGGTTTCCATGGGAGGATTGAAATGAAAACAGAGCGACACCGGAAAATATTAGAGATAATCCAAAAAGATATTATTGAAACACAGGAAGAGTTAGCTGCTGAGTTGAAACGGCAGGGTTTTCAGGTGACTCAGGCTACGGTATCCAGGGATATAAAGGAACTTCGGCTGGTAAAGGCGGCATCCGGGGCTGATTGTTACCGATATGCGCTGCCGGGTGAAGGTATATTTAGCGGCGCTCCCCGTAAAATCAATTGGATTTTCAGGGATTCCGTCACGCACATAGATCACAGTGAAAATATTATTGTAGTGAAAACTACTCCGGGCGCCGCCCAGCCTGTGGCGCTGGCTGTCGATACTGAGGGCTGGGATGAGGTTATCGGCACCGTGGCCGGTGATGATACTGTAATGGTTATCGTAAAGCCAAAGTCAGCTGTCAATGCTGTTTTGGACAGGTTTTCTTCCTATCTGAAATAGTACATAATGTGAGGTGTACCAATTGCTGGTAAAGCTTTTTGTTCAGAATTTCGCACTTATTGATAAACTGGAGTTGGATTTTCTCAGGGGATTTAATGTCCTTACCGGAGAGACAGGGGCGGGGAAATCAATAATTATTGATGCCGTAGGCACTGTAACAGGCAGTCAGGGGCTTACTGAGTTTATCCGGAGCGGAGAAAAAAAAGCTATTGTGGAAGCTGTGTTCGAAGTTGAAAATAATTCGAGAATCATGGGAATGTTAGAGCAGTTTGGTTTCCTGCCGGAACAGGGTGAGGCTCTTATATTGACGCGTGAATTGGTGAAATCGGGAAAGAACATCTGTAGAATTAATGGCAGGATCGTTAATCTTTCCTTATACAGGGAAATTGCCGGAAATCTCATAGATATTTATGGACAGCATCACCAGCAGTCCCTGCTGGACCAACAGAAGCATATTGATTTGCTGGATGAATATGGAGAAAACAATTTGTCTCTTTCGGATTTTCATGAGATAAAGGATGAATTGGCTGCCTGTTATGGCCAACTGCTGACTTTACGAGCCCAGCTCAGGCAGTTGGAGGACAGTGAGAAGGAAAAGGTACGCATGGCAGATATGTACAGATATCAGCTTGAGGAGATTGATAACTGCAGCCCTGTTGCAGGGGAAGACCAGGCGCTCGACGAAGAAAAAAATATCCTGGCGAATGCAGAAAGGTTAACCTCTTTGGCTTCAGAGGCATATGCCCTGCTTTATGAAAGTGACTCTACGAGACCGGCGGCTGAACTTCTTCATGCGGCTTTAAATTCATTAAGGGAATTAGCTGTTGTAGATAGCTCCCTTAACGGTGTCTATGAAATGCTGGAATCGGCCGTTTACCAAGTAGAAGAAGCAGCCAGAGATATAAAAACATATTCCGCAAAGCTGGAATCCGATCCGGTACGGCTGGATGAAATAGAAAGCAGATTAAATCGCATTAATCTCCTGAAAAAAAAATATGGCGACTCCATCAATGAAATTCTTGAATACAGAAATCAGGTAGCAGCCTCTTTGGCCGTAATAGATAATTATGATGACGAGGTAAGCAGTCTGAGGACTGAGATTGAGAGTATCGGTTCAAAATACCGGGGACTGGCAGAAAGGCTGACAGCAGCAAGGAAGCAAGCTGCCAAGGATTTAAGGACCTGTATCACTGCAGAACTAAGGGAACTCAATATGCCTCATGTCACTTTTGATGTTAAAATCGCCTCCAGAGAACCTTTATCAAATGGACAGGATAATGTTGAATTTTTAATTTCACCAAATAAGGGTGAACCCCTCAAACCGCTTGCAAAAATTGTATCAGGAGGGGAAGTTTCCAGGATTATGCTGGCATTCCGGTCAATTTTGGCCAAAACCGGACCAGTGGGCACTCTGATATTTGATGAGATTGATGCCGGTATCGGTGGGAATGCACTACATGCGACAGCTGCGAAGCTCTCAGCAGTGGGAAAGGATAGACAGGTTATTTGTGTCACGCATTCACCACAAATAGCGGGTATTGCAGATCACCATTTTAATATCAATAAAGTAACTGACCAAACCCGGACATTTACCAGGGTCAGCAAGCTTGACATTCAAGGCCGGGTCGAGGAACTTGCCAGGATGCTTTCCGGGGGCAAAATAACCTCTGTGTCAAGGGAGCATGCAGAAGAAATACTTAAACAAAATTTTTGATTAAAATGTAGCATCCGGAACACATCTACCGCTGTCTCACAACATTTTTATAAATAATGTTTTTATAAATAGTGTAGTGTTTTAATATTATTTCTCGGTATTTAAAAAATATGCAAAACGGTTTTCAACTGACTAATGTTGAAACCGTTTTTTTTATTACAGAAAAGTAATTGCAAAAACCTTTCATGTTGGCAAAAAAGTTTAAAATACGTTAAAAAAACGAATTGCTGCAAGTTTTTATGAGCATACTGACTAAATGGAAATTTTCCGTGATATTTCATGTTATAAAAGACCGCCAATTAGGTTAATTTAAATTCAGAACCAACAATACATCATGATGTAATTCAGCGCTGTCATAGAAACCATCTGCAGGCAGAATATGGAGGTGACAAAAATTAAACAGGAGAGTGATGGTGATAATTGTTGTCGTATCAAGGATATCGTAAAGCGGTCGGACTGCTTATTGCAGCACTGATAGTTGCAGCTACCTTTAACCCGCACGCCAAGAGTTTTTTTTCACTCCCTGCTCAACAGCGGGTAACCGTAGGAGATCATATCAGGTTTAATCTGAAGTTTCCGCAAAATTTACTCAACCAATTCAGTCTTTATGTTGAACCAAATCAACAAAATGTACTCCTGTTGAACGGTACAGATATCAGTGGTAAGGTTTTCAGCTTTTTTGACGGTTGGCCTGTGGCGACATCGCCGGGCAAAGCCAATATACAAATCAGGCTGTTTGGCATCGTTCCGGTAAAAAATGTTAAGGTAGAAGTTGTTCCACAGACTAAACTTGTGCCAGGAGGTCACTCCGTTGGAGTACTCCTGCACTCTGAAGGAGTTATAGTTGTTGGCCAGTCAATTGTAGAGGATAAAAACGGAACTAAGTTCAATCCTGCAAGGGAGGCGGGAATTGAGGTTGGTGACGTTATCCTGAGCATTAATGGTCAGCAGGTTACCAGTGATGAGCAGGTAGCAAAAATAATTGATACTGCAGGGAAATCAGATAACAAGCTAAAATTATCAGTAAAGCGAGGCGGCAAAAAATTTTCCGCAGATATTAAACCTGTACGCTGCCGGGAAACAGATAGATTCCGGATTGGCCTCTATATCAGGGACAGTGCGGCAGGAGTCGGGACACTGTCATTTTACGACCCGGGTACAGGAAAGTATGGCGCCTTGGGACATGTGATCACAGATGCGGATACCAATCAACCGATTGATGTGAGTGACGGTCGGATAGTCAAGGCCTCAATACAAGGTATTCAGGCTGGAAGAAGCGGTATTCCCGGAGAAAAAATCGGCATGTTTATTAATGAACAGGACTTTTCGGGGACGATTGAAAAAAACACCAAATATGGTATTTATGGCACCCTTGAGGGAAAACTAAAAAACCCCCTTTACAGTAAAATGCTGCCCATTGCTCTGGCAGATCAGGTAAAAACAGGACCGGCTGAAATGCTGACAGTTCTGGATGGTGAAAAAATCGAAAAATTTAAGGTGGAAATAAAGAGAGTGTTACCGCAAAGTGTTCCTGATAGTAAAGGTTTGATAGTTGAAGTAACAGATTCGAGACTGCTTAAAAGGACAGGTGGTATTATCCAGGGAATGAGCGGCAGCCCATTGATACAAGAAGGTAAAATAATTGGAGCAGTTACTCATGTTTTTATTAATGATCCCGCTCGTGGTTATGGCTGCCTGATAGAATGGATGCTAAAAGAAACCGGAACAAAAATCGGTCGACAATTGGAATCAGGGGGTAACAAAAACCCCCTGATTTCCTCTATAAGTTTAAGATTATAACATAACAGTATAATCCCCTTGATGTCATGATTACCTCCATAATAAAAGAAAAACCGGCAATACATTACAGAAAATTACATATATTTACTTGACAAATACCGTAAAACCACAGAAAATATAACATAAAATAACAATTCCATTCGACATCTACTACGCGTTATAAAGGGGTTTTTGTCCTGATTTGTTTTAAAATTATTCCCATTTTTTTTAATGTCTGGGGAGGATTTCTCTATTATCCGTCGAAAATCTTTGATAACAAAGCAGTTAGAAAATTTTATCAGGAGGGAATTTCATGAGTGTAAGGAGTACCAAAATTCTAATAGCCGATGATAATAGAGAATTCTGCGAATTGTTAAAAGAATTCATTTCCCAGGAGGACGATTTTGTGCTTGTGGGAATTGCCAATAATGGCGTGGAAGCAATGGAAATTATTGATCGGGAGAAACCGGACGTTGTTGTCCTTGACATCATTATGCCTCATCTGGATGGAATCGGCGTTCTTGAAAAGCTGGTTACATCCGGGACTCAGCCAAGACCTAAGGTGATTATGCTAACGGCTTTTGGCCAGCAAAGTGTCACCCAAAGGGCTATTGAGCTGGGCGCAGATTATTATATTCTTAAGCCTTTTGACTTTTCGGTACTGGCTACCAGAATCAGACAGCTTGTTGAAGGAGAGAGTATTCCCCAGTATACTCCGCCGGTAAAAACACGCAATCTTGATGTTGCTGTAACAAACATTATTCATGAAATGGGAGTACCGGCGCATATTAAGGGTTACCAGTACTTAAGAGATGCCATCAAAATGGTTGTCGATGAAGTCAACTTGTTGGGCGGGGTAACCAAGGAGCTGTACCCATTAATTGCCCAGAAGTATTCAACCACTCCCAGCAGGGTTGAGAGGGCCATCAGGCATGCCATAGAGCTTGCCTGGGATCGCGGTAATACCGAAATGATGAATAAATTCTTTGGATATACCATAAACCTGGAAAGAGGAAAACCGACTAATTCCGAATTTATTGCAATGGTTGCTGACAAGCTTCGGATAAGCAAAGTCAGCTAATAA
The DNA here is from genome assembly GCF_019008365.1 of Phosphitispora fastidiosa. Taxonomy (NCBI): domain Bacteria; kingdom Bacillati; phylum Bacillota; class Clostridia; order Eubacteriales; family Peptococcaceae; genus Phosphitispora; species Phosphitispora fastidiosa. The sequence continues at coordinate 55,248 of NZ_JAHHUL010000014.1, forward strand.
GAAAACCTGACCTTTGTCAGGTTTTCTTGCTATCAGGGAAAGTTCGTTTTCACGGGCAAATTCCTTGTTGTGGATAGTTTGCTTGCTTATACATAGTAAATATTGTACAATTGTTAATTAGGAATGTCCTAATTATATACTTAGGTTATATTTTTTTGGAAAAGGTGAATTACAATGGGTGTCATCCGAGGTACGGCCAGGGTTGACCGGAAAACCAAAAACCTTGTAAAAAGGCTCCAGCCTGGTGAAATTGCGGTTATAAACCATCAGGATCTTGACGAGGTGAGCGCTCAGGCTTTGATTGATGCTAAAGTAAAGGCTGTTGTTAATGCATCTTCCTCAATTAGTGAAAACTATCCCAATCTTGGCCCGCTGGCGGTTGTGAAGGCGGGGATTTACCTGTTGGATAATGTAGGCCTGGACATTATGGAGAAGGTCCATGAAGGAGAGGTTGTAGAGATTTCCGGTGACCGGATATCGGTTCAGGATGTGTGGCAGGCATCAGGGGATGTCCTGACTGCAGATATAGTAGAAAAAGAAATGGAATATACCAAGAAAAATATTGGTATGGTTTTGGAAAAATTTGTCCAGAATACTATTGAATATGCTCAACAGGAACAGGAGTTTATTCTTGGTGATATAAAAATGCCGGATACAAAGATCTCGTTTAGCGGCAGGCACACTTTGATAGTGGTCAGAGGCCAGACCTACAAAGATGACCTGTCCGCCTTAAGGTCTTATATCCACGAAGTCAAGCCGGTGCTGATAGGTGTCGACGGAGGGGCTGATGCTCTGCGTGAGTTTGGGCATAAACCTGATATTATTATTGGAGACATGGACAGTATTAGTGATGAAACACTCCGGTGCGGGGCTGAAATAATAGTCCATGCGTATTCCGATGGAAGGGCGCCAGGCCTGGCAAGGGTTACGGGCCTTGGCCTGAAAGCGGTTACTTTCCCTGCTCCAGGCACCAGTGAAGATATAGCTATGTTACTGGCATATCACAAGGGGACAGATTTAATTGTAGCTTTGGGAACCCATTCGAATATGATTGATTTTTTGGAAAAGGGCAGGAAAGGTATGGCAAGTACATTTCTGGTCCGATTGAAAGTTGGTTCCGTATTGGTTGATGCCAAAGGTGTGAATAAGCTATATAAGAGTAAGGTCAAATTCAGGTATCTGGCAGAACTTGTAGCGGCAGCATCGGTTACGTTCGCTATTGTAGCTTACCAGTTTCCGGTTACCAGGCAGTTTCTCCAAGTCGTCTGGCTAAAACTAAAAATTGTGTTTGGGGTATAATTTGACGTTGATTAGGGAGGCATTGTAATGATTATTGACTTCAAGTACCATGTTGCCTCACTTGTTGCAGTATTTCTGGCTCTGGGTATTGGTATTCTGGTAGGGTCGTCTTTTTTGGGGGAAAATGTCAATGAAGCCATAATACAGCAGCAAAAACAGATTGTCAGCAATCTGAACCGTGATTTTGAACAAATGAGACAGGACCATAAAGTGGCTCAGGAGGAAATCGAAGCTTACAAGTCAGATTTGAATATCAGCAAACAGTTTGAGGAGCAGGTTCTTCCGACGCTGTTTTCCGGTAAATTAGCTGAGAAACAAATAGCGGTCATTGAAACAAACAGTTATGGTTTTCATGATGACTGGATTGAGAATCTGGGGATAACAGGGGCAAATGTGGTGTCAATTACTGCCGTGCTCGATGGTTTTGACCTGAGCCAGGAAGAGATAAGAAACAGTATCAAGACCAAGCTGATGCTTAAGGATGATTCGGAAGGGGCTGTTTCCCAGGAATTGGCCCGGGAGATTGCTGAAGGAATTATCAGCGCTCAGAACCTGGAGAACCTACATTATTTTGAACAACTGGGATTAATTAAAAATTCCGGTGATTATGGGGTCCCCATAGATGCGGTGATTTTTGTGGGCGGTAGTCAGGAGGAAGTTGGGCAGCGTTGTGCTAACCTTGATATACCGATGATGAATTATTTTCTGGAACGAAACATCCCGGTATTCGGCGTGGAAACAAGTGATGTTGCATATTCGTATATGAAGGAATACCAAAAGCTGAAGGTCAGTACTGTTGATAATATTGATATGATTCCGGGACAGCTGTCACTGGTAATGTCAGTTTATGGCAAACCCGGAAATTATGGCATCAAGACCACTGCCAGGCAGCTTATGCCAGAAGTTCAATAGGAGTGAAAAAAGTGGCTCAAAGTAAAGTTTCTGTTTTAATTCCGGCTCACAATGAAGAAAAGTATATTTTTGAGACCGTATCAGCTGTAAGCAGTATCCCTGAAGTCAGTGAAATAATCGTTGTGAATGACGCCTCCGCCGATAGTACCGCCAAACTTGCGGTTGAGGCGGGGGCTGTGGTCATTTCAACGACTAAAAATCTGGGGAAAGGTGGAGCCCTAAATACGGGGATGGAACAGGTAAGTGGTGATATTATTGCATTGGTTGACGGAGACCTGGGAGCTTCCGCAGCCGAAGTGAAGAAATTGATTTTACCTGTGCTGGAAGGTCAGGCAGACATGACGGTAGCCAAGTTTCCCCGGGCCCGAAAGAAAGGCGGTTTTGGACTGGTCAAAGGATTGGCTCGCGGCGGAATCAAGCTTTTTACCGGATTGGAGGTGCTGGCCCCTTTGTCCGGGCAGCGGGTGATGAAAAGAGCAGTGATTACTGCTTTGGGCGGATTTGAATCAGGCTACGGTGTTGAAGTCGGGATGACAATAGATGCTTCACGCAAGGGCTTTTCAATAAAGGAAGTTGAGGTAAACATGACCCATGCTGAAACAGGCAGGGATTTAAGCGGTTTTATGCACCGCGGTAAACAGTTTGTGCATGTATTCAGGGTATTGACCCGACGCGCTATTAAGAGGTGACCGATCTATGGCTTGGGTTTATAATGCAGGGCTGATGGCTGTCTCTTTTGCCGTTGCCCGACTGATGCTTCCTCAGATAATGGGGATGCTGACAGAGGCAGGTTTTGTAAAACCGAATTATCGTAAGGAGGAAATTCCTCTGGGAGTGGGGATGGTTTTCCTTTTTTCCGCTATTATCGTCCTGACCGGCGCTGCCGTGGTGGGTTGGGCTGACCGCGGTGTCTATGCCTTTCTTTTTGCTGTGGGCGGGATGTGTTTTTTTGGTCTGGTCGATGACGTTTTCGGTACCAGACATGCTACCGGCTTAAAGGGGCATTTCAAAAAACTGCTATTGGAGAAGGAATTGACTACCGGAGCCCTGAAAGCGCTGGCCGGGGGGGTAATTGCCATTCTGGTAAGCCTGCAGATAAATGATGGCGCCGGCTTTGACCGATGGATATTTCTCTTGTTGAATTCCTTAATTATTGCTTTTTCTACCAATGCCGTCAACCTTCTTGACCTGAGACCAGGCAGGGCGGCCAAGGGCTTTCTGTTAACCGGTGCATTTATAACTGTGGCCGGATATTTCTGCAGCCCGGAATTATCCGGGGAATATACTGCTTATCTGGCTGTGATTGCCGGAAGCCTGTTGGCTTATCTGCCTGCTGACCTAAAAGCCAGGGCTATGATGGGCGATACCGGCTCAAATGTGCTGGGCGCGACTGTGGGCTTTACGGCGGTTTTTACCCTGAGTATCCCGTTTAAGGCTGGATTTTTACTGTTTTTACTGGGATTTCATCTGCTGACTGAAAAGTATTCACTGACAAAAATCATTGAAGAAAATAAAGTTCTGACATATATTGATATGATAGGGCGCAAATGAAGTATGCAGAATGGTACATGGAATTTTACGATACCATGCAGGAATTTGCAAACATAAAAAGAAATGTTTAATAGTGTGATGTATTGCCAGTAGTGTGATGTATTCCGGTCGTTATACTGGCTGTCGGCCAATGGCCATGGGGGGAAGGAAAAATGAAAAACAGCAATAGTGAACCGTCGTTGGATGTTATTCTTAATGAAATGAAGAACATGGCTCATCAGATAGATGAGTTAAAGGAAGTCAGGAGTCTTCTGGAAGCAATTCTTCATTCCACTGATGATGCGATTTCCGTGGTAGATGAGAAAGGCTGCGGGATTTTAATTAATCCGGCATACACCAGAATAACCGGGCTCAGTGAAGAGGATGTCATTAATAAGCCGTGCACGGTTGATATCGCTGAAGGCGAAAGTATGCATTTGAAAGTTCTGGAGACGAGAAAGCCTGTCCGTGGAGCCTTAATGAAGGTCGGGAAAAATAAGAAAGCGGTAGTGGTAAATGTGGCTCCGGTAATCATTGATGGGAAAGTAAAGGGCAGTGTTGGTATCATTCATGACATTTCTGAGATCCGCAAACTTACCGAAGAACTTGAACACGCCAAAAGCCTGATCAGGCGGATGACTGCCAAATATACTTTTGAAGACATTATCGGGGAAAGTGAGCTTGTCCAGTCTGCCATTTCACAGGCCAGACATGCTGCCGATACACCGGTTACCGTTCTCCTGAGAGGTGAGAGCGGGACCGGAAAAGAATTGTTTGCCCATGCCATTCACAACCACAGTTCCAGGTCGCGCGGACCTTTTGTCAGGGTTAACTGTGCTGCCATTGCAGAATCCCTCCTGGAAAGTGAACTCTTTGGATATGAAGAAGGGGCATTCACCGGAGCTGTGAAAGGCGGCCGGAAAGGGTATTTTGAAGAGGCTTGCGGGGGGACAATATTTTTGGATGAAATTGGCGAAATTAATCTCGCTGTTCAGGCTAAACTGCTTAGAGTGCTGCAGGAACGAGAGCTGATCAGAGTGGGAGGCAGCAAGTCGGTACAGATAGATGTCAGGCTGATAACAGCTACCAATGCAAACCTGGAGCAGAGAATTAATGAAGGCACTTTCAGAGAGGATTTATATTACAGGCTTAACGTGGTCCCGATTTTCGTACCTCCTCTTAGGGGGCGCAAAGAAGATATTCCTCTATTGACAGCTCATTTCAGGCAAAAACTGGGTCAGGAATATGGCCGCAGGGTTGCCAAAATAGCGCCCCGGGTGATAGATATCCTAAGTGCTTATGAATGGCCCGGAAACGTCAGGGAGTTGGAAAATGTAGTGGGGAGAACCATTATAAATATGAATTATAACGAAGAAACGATACTGCCGCATCATGTGCCGGTGCTTGGGAAAGGTGACCGGCCCCAGTGGAAGTCACAGGACCACAGCATGTTAGGGGATTTGGGTTTTTCGGATTTTGAAGGGACACTTACAGAAATCATGGATGCTGCGGAGAAGCAAGTTCTGGAAAAGGCCCTGCAGAAGACAGGCGGAAATAAAACGATGGCTGCCAGGGAGCTTGGCATTGCCATAAGGAGTCTGTACTATAAGTTGGAGAAACATAGGATAGGTTGATTGTGTATCAATTTTAGATATTAGTCCTGGGAGAGTCAGATAAATTCCTTCACGACGGCTACAACTCAGTTTGTTACCGTTTCCCGCTAATCGCGGGAAACGACAAACGGACGTCAGACTCGTTGTTCCGGAACATATCTGACTCTCCCTTAACCTACAGTCAAAAATTGAAATACAATCACTCCAGATTGAGACAAAACTAACCTCATGGTTTCAACTTATAGTAACTCGGATGCTTAGTTAAGCAGTAAGTCAAGTTTTTATGTGAGCACTGCAAAAGATTGCATGTAAGGAGAGTTTGTGCATGTGAATACTTGCACACAAACTACGGGCGTAGTACAAAAAGGTGATAAAAACATAGGAAATAAGGGGTTTAGGATAAATATAGAAAACTGGCATGATATTTGCATAAGAATATACATGTAGAATACTTGAGCATTGGATATTTAAATACACTGCATGTGAAAGAGAGGTGCAATACCATGCGGACCTTTACGGAAATACTTGATGAGGCTAAAAAGTGTCCCCGCAAAAAAGTTGCTATCGCTGTAGCCCAGGATGGGTCAGTTTTGGAGGCAGCCAGGGAGTGCCAGAGCAGCGGTATAGCGGATGCCGTTCTGGTGGGTGATACTATGGAGATTGCCAGGATTGCCATTGAAAGGAAAGTTGACCTCAATAAATTTGAGCTGATTCATGAAGCCGATGCTGAAGAGGCAGTGAGAAGAGCTGTGCTTATGGTTCATGCCGGGAAAGCCGACATGTTAATGAAGGGCGCTGTACAGTCGCCTGTTATCCTGAAGGCCGTCCTGGATAAGAATATCGGACTGCGCACCGGCAGTGTGCTGACACATGTTGCCGTATTCGAGTCGCCGGGTTATGACAGGCTGATGTTGATGACTGATGCCGGAATGAATATTATGCCAACTTTTGATCAGAAAGTGGATATGGTTAAGCATGCCGTCCATGTGGCAAAAGCCCTTAAGATAGAGCAGCCGAAGGTTGCTGTTATTGCAGGTGTGGAACTGGTTAATCCGGACATGCCGAGCACTGTCGATGCTGCACTCCTCTCCAAGATGGCTGAGAGGGGTCAGATCGGGGATTGTATCATTGACGGACCCTTAGCCTTGGACTTAGCCCTGTCCAAGGAATCTGCCCGTGCCAAAGGTGTGACCAGCCCGGTGGCTGGTCAAGCCGACATTCTCGTGCTGGCCAATATCGATGCGGCCAACGTTTTATATAAAGCCCTGGTTTTCCTGGGCGGGGCCAAAATAACCGGATTAGTCATGGGAGCACAGGCGCCGGTTATACTGACCTCAAGAGCCGACTCCCATGAGGCAAAACTGGTTTCTGTGGCGCTGGGTGTGCTGATGACCAGCAAACAGGAATCCGGAAGCAACAGTAAACGCGACGATAAAAGCCTTAAAGCTGTTTAAGTTGTGTGCAGACACAACTTATTTTTTTAGCAAAGAATCATGGACGTATAAAACAGGTTTTTATTCAGGAGAATAATGTTCGAATAGATTTATCCCGCAAAACACCAATTACTGGGAAGGGTTGTGTTTCTGAAGTGACAAACTATCTCCAGCTTATTATAAATCCTGGCTCCACCTCCACTAAAATTGCCGTATTTAAAGATGTTGAGCCTGTTTATGCGGAAACGATCAGGCACAGCGTTAAGGATCTGGAAAGGTATGCCAAAATAATTGATCAGTTGGAATATAGGCTGGTAATTGTAAGAGATAATATTAAAAATTCCGGGATTGATGTCAGTGAGCTGAATGCGGTTGTGGGCAGGGGCGGTCCTCTTAGACCGGTACCGGGGGGAACCTATCTGGTTAATGAAAAAATGCTTCAGGATATGAGAGAGGAGCGGCGCGGCTCTCATGCTTCCAACCTGGGGGGAATGATAGCACATGCAATTGCTGCAGAACTTAATATTCCGGCCTTTATCGTGGATCCGGTCTCTGTTGATGAAATGGAGCCCATAGCCAGGATTTCCGGGATGCCGGACAACCCCAGGGAAAGCCTGTTCCATGCGCTGAATCAGAAGGCTGTCGCCAGAAGGGCCGCAGAGGAGATGGCCAGAGACTATACGGATGTTAACTTAATTGTGGCACACCTTGGGGGAGGCATATCTGTCGGCGCTCACCGCAGAGGACGCGTTATTGATGTGAATAATGCCCTTCCGGGTGATGGGCCGTTTTCCCCGGAACGAAGCGGGGGTGTGCCGGCAGGGAAGCTGGTGGAAATGTGCTACAGTGGGCGGCTGTCCAGAGAGGAAATGAAGAAAAAACTAGTTGGCAATGCGGGATTGGCGGCTTACCTGGATACCAATGATGCTGTGGAAGTGGAAAAAAGGATTGACAATGGAGATGAGGAGGCAAAGCTGGTATACCGGGCAATGGCTTACCAGGTCTCCAAGGAAATTGGGGCCTGTGCAGCAGTACTTAAGGGCAATGTTGATGCTATCATCATTACCGGAGGGATAGCATACAGCAGCACGCTGGTTAAATGGATAGAAGAACGGGTTGGTTTTATGGCCCCTGTCAGGCTGTATCCCGGTGAGGATGAAATGCAGGCTTTGGCCTGTGGCGGGATAAGGGTACTTTCGGGCGCTGAATCCGCGAAAACTTATTAACAAATATACACTTATGCTTTATAATAGTAAGGGTGGTCAAATATGTCCATCCTTATTTCCTGTTCGGGAAACCTGGGGGAGCTTCGCGAAAAGGGGATAAGAGTCTGTGTCGTCTGTTTATCGATGGTAAAACACTGCAAACCCTCCATTTATATAATGCGGGGGTTATTTGAATTTAAAGGGTCCCAAAATGACACCGAAGGGAGGACTGTAAATGGCAAAGGGAAGAGCTATTATCTGTGAAGACCGGTGCAAGGGCTGTGGACTCTGTGTTACCGCATGTCCCCAGAGACTGATAGAAATATCAAATAAGCTGAATGTATCCGGGTTTCACCCGGCGGTGGTAACAGATTATGAAAAATGTAAAGGGTGTGCCTTGTGTGCGTTAATGTGTCCTGATGTTGCAATTGAAGTAGAAAGGGAGGAGAAATAGATTGGGTAAAGTACTGATGAAAGGAAATGAAGCAGTCGCAGAAGCAGCTGTCCTGGGCGGATGCAGGTGTTTCTTTGGTTACCCGATTACACCACAGAACGAGATTCCCGAATATCTGGCAAAGAGGCTGCCGGAAGTCGGGGGGATTTTTTTGCAGGCTGAAAGTGAAATATCGGCAATAAACATGGTATTTGGCGCCGCCGGCTCGGGAGCCCGGGTAATGACATCATCGTCAGGCCCCGGGATCAGCCTGAAGCAGGAAGGGATCTCCTATATTGCAGGAGCTGAGCTTCCCTGTGTAATCGTGAATATGGTCAGAGGAGGACCGGGGCTGGGCAATATCGGCCCTGCGCAGTCTGATTACTTCCAGGCCACCAAGGGAGGCGGTCATGGAGATTACAGGCTGATTGTGCTTGGACCGGCTTCAGTTCAGGAGCTTGTGGACCTGACCATGGAAGCCTTTGAACTGGCAGACCGTTACCGGAATCCGGTGATGATACTGGGGGATGGTATACTGGGCCAGATGATGGAACCGGTTGAATTTAAGGTTAAGGAAATTAAGAGTGGTCCCGAAAAGCCATGGGCTACCACCGGCGCCAAAGGCAGGACAAGAAATCTGATTACATCTCTGTATATAGTTCCAGAGGATCTTGAAGCACACTGCAGGAAGCTGAAGGCAAAGTATGACGGTATTGCAGCTGTAGAAAAAAGACATGAATCATATTATGCTGAAGATGCTGAAATAGTACTGGCCGCATATGGGACAACAGCGAGGATATGCAAGGCTGTTGTAGACCAGGCCCGGGAAGATGGTATCAGGGCAGGACTCATCAGGCCGGTGAGCCTGTGGCCTTTCCCTGACGAGCCGTATTACAGGGCTGCCGACCATGCCGAAGCCTTCCTGGCAGTTGAAATGAGCAATGGCCAGATGGTGGAAGATGTACGTCTTTCTGTAAATGGGAAGAAACCGGTCCATTTCCTGGGCAGAACAGGCGGGATAGTGCCAACAAAGGCCGAGATTTATGCTGAAGTAAAAAAAATAGCTGCAGGGGGTGTTCGCTGATGGCAGTTAAAAAAGTGTTTACCAGACCTGCCTCAATGACTGACAGGATAATGCATTTCTGTCCGGGATGCACCCATGGCATTATCCAGCGCCTGGTGGCTGAGGTGATTGATGAATTAGGTATCAGGGAAAATACTATTGCCGTAGGTCCTGTGGGGTGTGCTGTTTTCTGCTATGACTACTGGGATGTTGATTTTCAGCAGGCTTCACACGGGCGGGCGCCGGCAGTAGCCACCGGAGTCAAAAGAGTACACCCGGATAAGGTTGTCTTTTCCCTGCAGGGTGATGGTGATATTGCGGCTATCGGGACTACTGAAATTGTACACGCTGCTGCCAGGGGAGAGCAGATCAGTTGTCTCTTTGTAAACAACAGCATTTATGGGATGACTGGGGGGCAGATGGCCCCTACAACAATAGTAGGGCAGAAGACTACAACAACTCCTGAAGGCAGAGACAGCAGCAGAGCCGGTTATCCGGTGAAACTTACCGAAATGCTGGCAGTGCTTGACGGGGTGACATATTCTGCAAGGGTATCAGTACACAACCCGGCTAATGTTATTAAGGCAAAAAAGGTGATAAAAAAGGCATTTGAGATTCAAATTAAAGGAGAAGGCTTTGCCATTGTGGAAATCCTCTCGACCTGTCCGACTAACTGGGGACTGTCACCTGTCGCTTCTATAAAGTGGCTGGAAGAGAATGTACTGCCATATTTCCCCATTGGAGAATTCAAAACACCCGGGGAGGTGAGCAGGTAATGCTCGAAGAGCTTATAATCGCCGGTTTCGGGGGTCAGGGTGTCATGTCGATGGGGCAGCTGATCACTTATGCCGGCATGATCGAAAACAAAAATGTAGCCTGGATACCCTCATATGGCCCGGAAATGCGCGGGGGAACAGCAAATTGTGCTGTTACCGTATCTGACCGGGAGATCAGTTCACCGGTAGTTACTGAACCCTCAACTGTCATTATAATGAACCAGCCTTCGCTGAAAAAATTCCTGCCGCTATTGAAACCGGGAGGTCTTCTGCTGATAAACAGTTCTCTGGTTACTGCAGATATCCCCCGTGATGACCTGAGAGTATTGGAAATACCGTCAAATGAACTGGCCAATGAAAAGCTTGATAACACCAGGGTGGCCAATATAATTATTCTTGGGGCCTATATCGAGATTACTAAAGTGGTTACAATTGACTCTATAGTTGAATCCCTGAAAAAAGTGCTGCCGGAACGCAGGCATAACCTGATTCCGTTAAACAGACAGGCCATGGAACTGGGGGCCGAATTCGCCAAACAGGCAAATATATAATCGATAGATTAGCTACTCCAAAGCAATAAGTACTCCAAAGCTGTCTGCATAATTTAGCAGGCAGTTTTTTTCTTGTGCGTAAAGATAACTGCACACTTCCCTTGAGCAGAGTCTGGTTATTCCTTGATTATAATGGTATAAAAGGTTTGGCATAAAAATTGCATTATAAATATAGTGAAACAAGACCCTGTCATGGAGGTGGATGGGAATGTATAAATTCCACGAGCTGCGAAACCGGGAATCCGGGTATTTTGGCATTATCAAAAAATATTGCCGGGAAATGTTTCATTGTTCGGCCAGAGACATTGATTCACTGGTTAGCAAACTGCTGCTGGGTGATACCGAAAAAATCAAAGCACATGTGTTATACACTGAATGCCTCGGCGAATTGGCCGGATTTGTAATCTTTTATTATTACCCTAAAAACAGAGTAGGCTTTATTGATGCTCTGGTAATTCTGGAGAATTACCGCAATCAGGGGATAGGTTCGCAGTTATATTGGCGGATGGTGGATTTTTTAAAGGACCGTTATCCGGAGTGTACCGGTCATATCCTGGAACTCTGCCAGGAGAAGGACCATTATTTAAAAAGAAAGGCATTTTTTCTGAAGCTGGGCTGTATTCCGCTGGACCTGGATTTTTTCCCTCTTGACCCGGTCATCGTTCAATCGAGTATCCAGCTCCTTTACCATCCTTACAGGTTAAACCTTAACTATTCACTGGAAACAATGGAAAGTATTTTTATGGAAATGGCCACAGACCTGCTGCACTGACAGACAGACGCGGGTTAGGAGGTGAAAAATAAAGGCCTTAAATATAAATTGGGGGGAGAAATTAATGGTGGATTATCAAGTACTGCTGCCGTCACAGGGTAAACACAATATGGAAAATTATGATAAGTTTGCCGAATCATTTACCTGGGAGAGTGTGGAGAAGGAGTTTAGCTGGTATACAACCGGGAAACTAAACATTGCCTATGAAGCAATTGACCGGCAGGTGGAGGAAAGAGGAAGGGGGAAGGAAACGGCAATACTGTATTGTGACAGAGATAAGGAAATAAAAGTCACCTTTGCCCAGCTGCAGGAGCAATCCAACAAATTCGCCAATCTGCTGCTGAAACTGGGAATAAGCAAAGGCGACCGGGTATTTATCTTTATGCCCAGAACGCCGGAACTGCTGATAACTTTTGCCGGTATCGTGAAAATTGGGGCTATTGCCGGACCGCTTTTTGAAGCCTTTATGGAAGATGCGGTTCGTGACCGGCTGGCAGACAGTGAAGCGGTGGCGATCGTTACAACTCCGGCGTTGAAAAACCGGATTCCCCGAAGCGGCTTAACCAACCTCAGACATGTAATTGTTATTGGATCTGATGAAAAGGACCTGATGTCAGGTGAAATATGTTATGAGAAGGAAATGGCGGAAGCCTCAGATAAATTAACTCCGGTGTGGGTGGATCGAGATGACCCGATGTTTCTTCTTTATACTTCAGGGTCTACCGGGAAACCCAAAGGTGTCCTGCATACACATAATATCATGCTGGGACAATTGTTTACCCTGAAATATGTACATGACCTTCGTGAAGACGATGTTTTCTGGTGTACTGCCGACCCGGGGTGGATAACGGGTGTTTCCTATTCGGTATGGGGGCCTTGGCTATTAGGTAAGGCGACTATCATCAGAGGCGGACGTTTCAGCGCCGATGAGTGGTATGGTACTATTGAGAAGTACGGGGTAACAGTATGGTACAGCGCTCCCACTGCATTCAGAATGCTGATGGCAGCCGATGAAGAGCTGGTAAAAAAACACAATCTGTCCAGCTTAAGGCACATCACCAGTGTGGGAGAACCCTTAAACCCCGAGGTTATTATGTGGGCTATGAAGGTTTTCGGGGTCAGGATTCACGAAACATGGTTTATGACGGAAACCGGTGTAAATATGATTTGCTGCTACCCCTGTATGGATATCCGGGTAGGTTCCATGTGTAAGCCGATCCCCGGTGTGGAGGCCGCTATAATAGATGATGACGGCAATATCCTGCCACCTATGCGTATGGGAAACCTGGCCCTGAAAAAGGGGTGGCCGGGCATGATGAAAGAAATCTGGAGGAATCCGGAAAAATACAACGAATATTTCAAGTATGACCCCTGGTATGTTTCCGGCGATTCTGCCTATATGGATGAAGATGGATACTTCTGGTTCCAGGGCCGGGTAGATGATGTAATTAAGACCTCCGGGGAACGGGTGGGACCTTTTGAGGTGGAAAGCAAGCTGGTGGAACATCCGGCTGTGGCTGAAGCCGGGGTCATCGGCAAACCTGACCAGGTGCGGGGTAATATTATTAAGGCGTTTATTTCCCTGCGGGAGGGATTCGCCTGGTCACCTGAGCTTGCTGAGGAGATTAGAAATTTTGTGAAGACGGAATTGGCTGCACATGCGGCGCCAAGAGAAATTGAAGTCAGGGATAAATTGCCCAAGACCCGCAGCGGCAAAATCATGCGCCGGGTGCTGAAGGCTGAAGAAATGGGGCTGCCCACAGGCGACCTGTCAACCTTGGAGGATTAACCGAAGAAGTAGGGATGGTTTATGGAGAATGCGTTACTTGAGGCCATTATCCGCTGTACATATGATGCAATTACGGTAGTTGACGAAAAAGGGAACGGTATCCTGATTAACCCGGCTTATACCAAAATTACCGGCCTTATGGAAAATGATGTCCTCAATAAATCGGCGTCAGTTGCCGTTACTGAAGGGGAAAGTATGCATCTAAAGGTATTGGAGACACAAGAGCCTGTCCATGGTGTCAGGTTAAAAATGGGACCGGCCAAAAAGGAAGTTGTAGTTGATGTAGCCCCTGTTATCGTGAATGGAGAACTCCGGGGCAGTGTTGGGGTAATCCATGATATTTCAGAAATTAAACGACTGTCAGAAGAACTGGCTGATGCCAGGGACTCAATCAGGCACTTGCAGGTTAAGTGTTCCTTTAAGGATATTTTAGGTGTCAGTGACGCAATGAAGGCGGTACTTGAGCAGGCCCGCAGGGCTGCCGATACATCTGTAACCATCTTAATCAGGGGTGAAAGCGGCACCGGCAAGGAATTGTTTGCTCATGCGATTCACAATGCCAGTGAGCGGCGGCAGGGGCCATTTATCAGGGTAAACTGTGCGTCAATCAGCCCTACACTTTTGGAAAGCGAGTTGTTCGGATATGAGCCGGGAGCTTTTACCGGTTCATTAAGGGGCGGCAAGAAAGGTTATTTTGAAGAGGCCGATGGTGGTACACTACTGCTTGACGAAATTGGCGACCTCAATATGGGTCTGCAGGTCCGTTTGTTACGGGTGCTGCAGGAACGGGAAATTGTCCGGGTTGGCGGGACTGCACCCATTCCGGTTAATGTCCGGGTGCTGGCTGCTACCAATGCCGATCTGGAACACAAGATAGACAAAAATGAGTTCAGGGAAGATCTTTACTACAGGTTAAATGTGCTGCCTATTTTGGTGCCGCCTTTGCGACAGCGGCGGGCCGACATTCCTCTGCTGGCAGCTCATCTGATAAAAAAGACAGCCGGTGATTTTGGTCGGAAGACGCCACGGATATCGCCGGAGGCCCTGCAAATCCTGTTTGCTTACAACTGGCCGGGCAATGTCCGGGAACTGGAAAATGCCATCGGAAGGGCAATGATTTCGATGACACCGGTTGATGAAATTATCCTCCCGACATATTTGCCACCTCTGGGGGTTAACGTCCCTGCCAGGCGCACAGAACTCAGGGAGGTAATTGGTGAAGTGGAAAGAATGCTGATTCTCCAGGGACTTGCGGAGAATCAGGGTAACCGTACAGTTACCGCCAAACAGATGGGAATATCCAAAAGAAGCCTCTATAACAAGTTAAATAAATATGGCTTGATCTAAGCAAGCCTCCTCATGGAAACCGGAAGCGCCTTCAGACAGCGCTGCCGGTTATTTTTTATGTCGGGTAGTTGGACCTACCGGTATGGTGTAGGTGATGTATTCGCTTTACGAAGCATTTCCAGCAGAAGAAGCGCGCAGTCTGGCTAAGGGCTGGAAATCCAGGGTGGGCCGTTTAATTTAATGGGATGAAGGTAATTATACTTCGTAAATAGGGCATAATTATGATATAATTGACTCACAGAGAATAAAAGGAGATGAAAATTATGCCTCAAATTATTCCAATTAGGGACTTAAAGAAAACCAGTGAACTATCGGAATTGTGTCGTAAAGCGAAAGAACCTGTGTTTATAACGAAAAATGGCTATGGGGATATGGTTATCATGAGCATGGAGACCTATGAGAAAACTATGTTAATGAATGATATATACAAAAAGTTAGATGAAGCAGAGCAGTCTATTGATAAAGGTGAAGTAATGGATGGATTTGAATCTTTAAGAAAAACAAGAAAAAAATATGGCTTATAAACTTGTCATTTCAAAAGAGGCTCATAAGGATATTGATGATATTGTTCATTACATTGCTGTAGAACTTGCAAATCCCACAGCGGCCGCAAGTTTTCTTGACGATGTAGAGAAAAGTTACATCGAGGTTGTAAATAACCCACGCATGTATAGCCGATGCCAGGATGCTAGACTCGGTAGAGAAGGATATCGAAAAATTGTTATCAAGAATTATCTTGTACTATACCGTATTGATGATGAAGCAAAGAAGGTTTTTATTGTTAGAATAATTTACGGTGGCAGAAACTATCCTGAGTTTATTTAAACAACTATTCCAACTTTATTTTGTTGACACTATCAACTCCAGACAGATAGAGTGAGGGCAACATTTACATCAGTGAAAAGGCTGTTTGCAACGGGTTTACCAAACATAGTAGTCCCGGATGGGTAAGTATGCCGGCCCGGCGGTCGTCGGCATCATAAATATAGACTTTGTTGCCAACTCTGGTTATGTTGCGATTTGTGTCATACTCGTAAGTTATGGAGTTGACCCCAGTCATCTGGTTATTTTACGTACTTTAGACATAAACTACACCATATGGCCAAGACCATGAATAGTACCTCGTGGCAAGTTTAAAGTCCTTTTTTTTTTACTAACCACTTAGTGAGCTTATTCATAGCTTTTGAGGCTAACCATATTCCAACATACCATTCAACATACCCCCCAGCTAGCATTGAAATTCCCATTGCAACCAAGGCTCCCCACATGATTTTCACCCATATTCTGTTGTCATATAAGGACTAAACTATCTCCGGTGTTTTTGAAATTTAAAAAATATTGTATACTGGAATAAAACAAGAGGAGGCGGGTCGATTGCAGTTCGCTGTGGAAAAAGATAAAGGTGTACTTGAACAGGTGGATAATCTGCTTTATGAAGTGCTGTGGAAACCGCGCGGGATGCCTAATGTCCGCCATCAGTTCGACAAGGGAGAGGCTGAGATTATTTTTACGGCGCGGGAAGGCAACAACGTAGTTGGCGCTTTTGTGGTGATTATTTATAAAGACAAAACTGCTGAGTTAAGGCATGCTGCTGTTCTTCCGGAGTACCAGGGACAAAAAGCGGGCAAAGGCCTATGGAATGAAGCGCTTAAATATATTAAGGCTGAAGGAATTAACTCAATATATGTCTATGCCCGCAATACCGCCATTGGATTTTGGGAAAAGACAGGATTTCGGGCTGAAACCGACTGGCTTGACCATGAAGCCTTTGCCGGTAGTGGAATCAGATTCAAAATAATGTTTTTTGATATAAAGTAAATTCTGCATATAACGATTAAATATAATATAAGTATGGAGGGGGCAGGTCAGGTGTTTTTCGGTTCATTTAGGAAGAAAACCGTCAGGGAACTAAGAAAAAACCAGTGTCTAACAGCCAGGGAGCTGGCGGAAAAGGTAAAAGTGGATACCGCAAAAATACTTAAGATAGATAATATGAAACTAAAGGAGGTCCCGGAACCGCTACAGTCGGCAATTACCCCGGTGCTGCAGGGGGATCATATTGATAAAATTCCCTGGCTGTAGCCAGTGCAGGAGAAATGCAGGGTCATTGACGAATTCTTTAGTAGGTACATAAAAATGCGTATGCAGGAAAAGATAAAGTGGTAAAAATTACATGTTTGGGGGATCTTATGGTAAACAGAGACAGGATTTTGGATGAATTTATCAGGCTGGTGAAAATAGACTCACCTACCATGTACGAGAGGGAAATAGCCGATTACCTGAAGGGCAGACTGATCGAAAATGGACTTGAAGTTTATGAGGATAAGGCAGGAGATGCTATCGGCACTGAGTGGGGAAACCCGGCGGGAAACCTGATAGCATCTCTTAAAGGCACGGTTAGTGAGGCGCCGGTAATTCTCCTGTGCGCACATATGGACACCGTCGAGCCGGGGCGCGGCGTAAACCCCATTGTCAGGGACGGCGCTGTTTATTCGGACGGCACTACCGTGCTTGGCTCTGATGATAAGGCCGGCATAGCCGCTATCCTGGAAGCCATTCAGGTATTGAAAGAACAGGGTGTTCCTCACGGGGACATCGAAGTTGTATTTACAGTTGCCGAGGAAGGCGGATTGAAAGGCGCTAAAAACCTGGACCATAAGAGACTAAGGTCTCAGCTTGCCTATGTCCTTGACTGTGACGGCGCAGCCGGAACAATAATTACCAGAGCTCCTGCTCAGTACCGGATAAAATCAAGTATTATAGGAAAGGCGGCACATGCCGGAATAAGCCCTGAAGACGGTATCAATGCAATCTATATTGCCTCCAAAGCAATATCACAGATGCAGCTAGGCAGGATTGACAACGAAACTACTGCTAATATTGGCGTGATTTCAGGCGGGAAAGCTACCAACATCATTCCTGATTTGGTCAACATCGAAGGTGAGACCAGGAGTATTGATACGGAAAAACTGGAGAGACAAACAGACCGGATAGTTGAAATCCTGGAAGCAACAGCCAGAGAATATGGAGCACAGGTCACAGTTGAAAAAGATTTTTTATACCCCAGGCTTAAGCTCGAAGTAACAGATACCGCTGTTCTTATTGCCATGGAGGCTGCTGTGGCCATGGGCCAGAAGCCGGTCCCGGTAAGCACGGGAGGCGGCAGTGATGCCAATATTCTCAATGGGTATGGGATTCCTACAGTTAATTTGGGGATAGGGATGTCTAAAGTGCATTCGACCGAGGAATTTATCACCATCGACAATCTGGTGTTGAATGCACAATACCTTGTGGAGATTATCAAAAATACAGCCAAAAGAAAGGCATAAGCACATATAGTCGAAAAAACATTAAGGCGCTGAAAGCGGGTGAAAAATTGATTAGAATCCGCCAGGGGAAGGTAACCGAAATTGTCGAACGCAAGCGGGGAGTTACCGAAATAAGAGTTGCAATTCCAATTGAAGGAGAAAACCAGGGGGAAAACCAGGGGGAAAACCAGGGAGAAAACCAAGGGGAAATCGCCAGGGCGATTAACTATGATTTTATGACAGGACCTGTGCAGATAGGGGACTCAGTTTCGCTGAATACAACTGCTGTCCACAAAAAGCTGGGCAGTGGCGGGCAGCATTTTGTAATGGCAAATTTCAGCGTGAAGACAAAAGACATTGATGAAATTGGCCATATCATGAAACTGCGCTACACCCCGATGCAGGTGAAGTGTTTTAGTGTGGAAGAGGAGCTTAATCCCGCAAGACCCAAGATTGAAGATTTCAAGTCAATGAAAAAAACGCCGGTTATTGTGGGGACACTCCACAGTATGCTGGCTCCGGCAGCGGCTGGGGTTAAGGCGGCAAGCCGGGGCCGGCTCCGGGTGGCGTATGTGATGACAGATGGGGCAGCCCTGCCGCTGCAGATGAGCAAAACAGTGGCGGAACTAATAGATAAGGGGCTTATTGATGCTACCGTAAGTGTGGGACATGCCTTTGGCGGTGATTTTGAAGCAGTAAATATTTATACCGGGCTGATTGCGGCCAAACAGGCTGCCCGGGCAGATGTTATTATCGTTACCATGGGTCCCGGGATAGTAGGCACAGGCACTAAATATGGTTTTACGGGTATTGAGCAGGGGGAAATAATTAATGCGGTCAATATTCTGGAAGGCAGGGCGATTGCCATTCCCAGGATAAGTTTTGTTGACCCCAGGGAACGGCATACCGGTTTAAGTCATCATTCGATTACGGTGTTAAGTAAAATTGCCATAACCCCGTGTGTTGTCCCCATACCGGTCATGGACCCAATTAAGGAAGACTACGTAAACAAGCAATTATTAAAAGCAGGGATTTCCTTTGACCATGAGGTAATTACCGAAGATGGCAGCTCGGCGCTGAGATTCCTGATTGAAAAGGATATTGTGGTGACAACTATGGGAAGGACCATGAGCCAGGACCGGGAATTTTTCCTGGCTGCAGGGGCGGCCGGAGTCCTGGCTACCAGATATGTGGTTTTTTAGGGGGCCAGGTCATCCAGCAGGGCTTTGACCGTGTTATAATTCGCTGCGTGTTCCCGCAGGCGTTCCCTGAGTTCGGAGACCGTACCGAATATATATACCCGGTCACTGTAAATGAATTCCCTTAACATATGGAATACCTCCTTTGCCGGGCAGAAAAGTTCTGCCAAGCTTGTTTTCAACAAAGGTATATATAGTGTATTCACCTTACAGAGAAATTATTAGCGACAAATTTACTACTATTATGCTCTCGGAAATAACCGTGTAATCTGGTGAAGTGCGGAAAAGCGGTACAATAGCTCACCGGATTACATCTGCGGTTATTTCCGGGAACAAATTTGGAGGAAATATGGAGAATTATTTTGCGGACCTGCACGTCCACATAGGGAGGGCCGGAAACGGCGCTCCCGTTAAAATTACAGCTTCGATGAACCTTACAGTTGCCAACATCCTCAAGGAATGTATGACGCGCAAAGGCATAGATATAGTGGGGATAGTAGATAGTTCTTCACCGGATGTTATGGAGGATTTGACAAAACTGCTCGCATCCGGTGATTTGGTTAAGTTGGAAAACGGCGGGCTGCGGTACAGGGACCGGGTAACCCTGATACCGGGAAGCGAAGTGGAGACAACCGAATGTATTCGGGCTGATGGTCAGGATAAATTCAGAAGCGCTCACTGCCTGTGCTATTTTCCGGGGTTGGATGAGGTAAAGCGGTTTACGGGAGAACTAGCTAAGCCTGGCCGTACCAGGAATATCGGTTTGAGCTCCCAGAAGTGCCGGATGTCGATTGAGGAAGTAGTAGCAACAGTAGAACAAATTGGCGGGATAGTCGTTCCGGCACATGCCTTTACTCCACATAAGGGAATGTATGGCAGTTGTGTGAGCAGCGCTCTGGAGATCATGTCCCCGGAGACCTGGGCTAAGATTCCTGCAGTTGAACTGGGACTGAGTTCTGACTCCAACTATGCCGATATGATTTCTGAACTGTCCGGGAAGAGCTTTATCAGCAATTCGGATGCCCATTCACTGCCCAAAATAGGCCGGGAATACAACATTATCAGGATGCAGCAGCCTGACTACAGTGAGCTTGTGATGGCGCTCAGGCGCGAGAATGGCCGCTGCGTGATGGCAAATTACGGGTTTGACCCCAAATTGGGCAAGTACCACCGGACTTATTGTGAAGATTGTGGTCTGACGGTTAAGGATGAGCCGCCGGTTATGAGCTGTACCGGCTGCGGTTTACCGGTTGACGGGCGCAGGGTGGTTATTGGGGTTTTGGACCGGATTTATGAGATCAGGGATAATACCTCTTCCGCGCCTCCGGAGCACAGGCCCCCGTACTACCACCAGATTCCCCTGGAGAATCTTCCGGGCATAGGTAAAAAGACCCTGGATAAGCTGCTGCAGGCCGCAACTGAGATGCAGATACTGCATCATTACAGTGAGGCGGCCCTGGAAAACCTGGCCGGTAATAAGACAGCTGAGATGATAGTCCTGGCCAGACAGGGGAAACTAACGGTATCGGCCGGCGGCGGGGGTTATTACGGAAGAGTTCATAAATGAAAGTGGTGATACCGGAATGTCAAACAGTGGAGTTTTTCTCACAGTTAATGCATCAGGTGCGGTCAAGGCCGCGGAAGCTAAAAATGTGGTCATGGTTGTTGATGTTATTGATATGTCGACAACCCTGGAAGCAGCCCTGGATGCAGGTGCCTTAAGGGTGTTCGGGGCCAGCCCGGATGCATCAAGAGCTCCGGTGAAGCTGTCACCGGAGACCATCGGTGAAATGGCAGGCAGGGCAGCCCGAGAAGCGGGTACCGGCGTCATAATTATCAGTGAGCCCAGGGTGGGGACAGAAGAGGAACGGCGTGCCAGAGCCGGCAGGACCATTCGGGGTGTACTGAGTACAGGCGCTCTGATAGATGCTGTCTATCCCAATATTGGCGCAGAAACGACCAAACTGGGTGAGTTTTCCGGAAAGGTTGTTGTTGCAGTTACCGATACGGGGGGAGTGGCTTATGATGCCGCTGTTACCGCGGGCGCACCTGCGGTGATAACCGGAACAATTGCCAGGACCATCAAAAAGCGGGGTTCCGAGCCTGCCAGGGCGGCTGCCAAAAGGGCTGTCGCCGCAGCGGAACAGGCCGGAACCGGGATTTCGGTTGTTGCTGCCAGCGCCAATTCCCTGGAAGATATCCTGGCTGCTGAGTATATTATGAGATTAATTATTGAGGAAGGATTTATTGCTCTGGGGAAATAATCTGGGCAAAAAATAACATAGGCATAAAAATGCATTTGCGGCCATAAATTTGGTTATATAGGACAAAAGGAGGCTGCCGGATGCGTTTTTGGGTCAGACAAGTTGCAGTTGAATATTTGGCCAGGAAATGGTATCTGTTTCTTTTTATTACCGTTTTTCTCTTTGCCGGAATTGCCTTTGGGGCTGCTGCCGCCGGGGAAATCAGCACAGATCAGGCTGACCACCTGTCTGCTTATTTTAACAGCTTTCTGGAGCAGGTGACCACTTCTCCGGTTAGTGAGCAGGTGTTTTTCAGAAAGAATATATTCAACAGCGTATATATTATAGCTGCCATGTATATTTTGGGTCTTACAGTCATTGGTATTCCAATGGTGATAGTGGCCGTATTTGCCAAGGGATTTGTGATCGGCTTTACCATCGGGTTTTTGGTCCGGGAAAAGGCAGTAAAGGGTTTTATCTTTGCTTTGATATCAGTGCTGCCCCACAATCTGCTGATTATTCCTGCCGTTATCGTTGGAGGTGTGGCTGCCATGTCTTTTTCTGCGATGTTGATTAGGAGGCGTTTTCAGTCCCGGACGACTGCCGGAATCAGAAGTTACCTTGGTGCCTATACCGGCGTAATGCTGGTACTGTGTGTAGTCGCCGGCGCTGCCGGGCTCCTGGAAACATATGTCACTCCTGTTGTGATCAAATCTGTCGCCGGCTATATAAGATGAAAAAGTATCCCGGATGGCTGAATATAAAGGTGTAGAGTAGGAAAACCTTTGGTTAGAGTATGTGTAAACATTTCTGAACCGGAGGTTTTTAAATTATGACTGGTAATGATGCTTTGTCTGAAGGGATTAAAAACCACATTGATTCACTGGTAAAAATGGCATCTGCTGCGGCGGCGGAGTTCCTTAGGCTTGACCAAAAACAGGTGGATGATATAGTGAAGGCCATGGCCCTGGAAGGTCTGGACAGGCATATGGAACTGGCAAAGCTGGCGGTAGAGGAAACTGGCCGGGGGATCTATGAGGACAAAATAACCAAAAACATGTTTGCCACGGAGTCGGTGTATCACAGTATCAAATACCACCGTACAGTAGGGATTATCCATGAAAATGAGGAGGAGGACTATCTGGAAGTAGCGGAACCGGTTGGGGTAATCGCCGGGATCACTCCGGTAACAAATCCTACCTCAACTACAATGTTTAAAATCCTGATTTCAATAAAAACCCGCAACCCCATTATCTTTGCGTTTCATCCCGGGGCCCAGAAATGCAGCGCTGCCGCTGCTGAGACTATGCTTCGGGCTGCAATTGCCGCCGGGGCTCCGGAGAATTGTATCTCCTGGATAGAACAGCCTTCGCTGGAAGCAACCACCTATCTGATGGCCCACCCCGGTGTGGCTACTATATTGGCTACAGGAGGTTCATCAATGGTGAAGGCGGCTTACAGTATGGGGAAACCCGCCCTGGGAGTCGGACCCGGGAATGTTCCCTGTTATATTGAAAAGAGCGCTGATATTAACAGGGCAGTTACCGACCTGATCCTCAGCAAGACATATGATAATGGCATGATTTGCGCTTCGGAACAGGCGGTGATTATTGACAGTGAAATTGCGCCAGATACAGTGAGCCTAATGCAGCATTACGGCTGCTACTTTTTAAATAATGATGAAATAATGGCTCTGTCTAAGATGGCTACCTGTGCCAACAGGTGCTCCCTGAACCCTGATATTGTTGGCCGATCGGCAGTAGAAATTGCAGAGATGGCAGGTTTTCGGGTTCCGCCTGATACCAAGATACTGGTGGCCCAATTGGAGGGGATTGGCGCTGATTATCCTCTATCAAGAGAAAAACTCAGCCCGGTTCTGGCCTGCTATATTGTCGATGGTTACCGTGACGGGATTAAACAGGCTGCAGATATGGTTGAGTTTGGCGGGATGGGTCATTCGGCCGTTATCCACAGCGCCAATGAGGATGTCATCAGAAACTTTTCCGAAAAAATCAGGGTAGGGCGTATTATCGTAAATGCTCCGGCCACCCATGGAGCTATTGGGGAAATGTATAACACCAATATGCCGTCACTCACCCTGGGCTGCGGCTCCATGGGACATAATTCGACTACCTCCAATGTCAGTGCCGCCAACCTGATTAATGTAAAAAGGGTAGCCCGGAGACGGGTTAAGATGCAGTGGTTTCGTGTGCCTGAGAGGATTTATTTTGAATCGGGGAGTATCCAGTACCTGGCTAAAATGCCCAATGTGCGGAGGGCTGTCATCATATCTGACCCGGCAATGGTTGAACTGGGTTATTTGGATAAGGTCATGTATCATCTTCAGAAAAGAGTTGAACATGTTTATACCGATGTATTTTACGATGTGGAGCCAGACCCGTCTCTGGAAACGGTCAGGAAGGGTTACCGTTTTATGAAGCAGTTTCAGCCTGACACCATTATTGCTCTCGGCGGAGGTTCTGCTATTGATGCAGCAAAGGCCATGTGGCTTTTTTATGAACACCCGGAGGTGGAGTTTGAATTCCTTAAATTAAAGTTTCTGGATATCAGGAAGCGTACTTATAAGTACCCCAAAATGGGCAGAATAGCCAGATTTGTGGCTATTCCCACCACCAGTGGAACAGGTTCCGAGGTCACCGCCTTTGCAGTCATTACAGATAAAGGAGAGGATATAAAATACCCTCTGGCTGATTATGAGCTGACCCCGGATGTGGCGATTATTGATGTTGATTTTGTGATGAGTGTGCCGGCACAGGTAACTGCCGATACCGGTATCGATGTCCTGACACATGCAGTTGAGGCATATGTCTCGGTGATGGCATCAGATTACACCGATGCCCTGGCCCTGAAGGCAATTGAACTGGTATTTGGATATCTGCCCAAAGCCTACCGGGACGGTAAGGATCAGGAGGCCAGGGAAAAAATGCATAATGCCTCATGTATAGCAGGGATGGCTTTCACCAATGCCTTCCTGGGAATCAACCACAGCATGGCCCATAAACTGGGCGGGGAGTTTAATATTCCTCACGGCAGGGCCAATGCAATCCTGCTGCCACATGTAATCAGGTATAATTCCCAGAAACCCAGCAAGTTTGCTTCCTGGCCCAAGTATGAACACTTTATTGCACCGGAAAAGTACCGCCAGATAGCCGCTTACCTGGGACTGCAGGCAGATACACCGGAAAACGGGGTCAACAGCCTGGTGGCAGCTATAAGAAACCTGATGGCAGAGCTTCAGGTGCCCATGAGCATTGCCGAATGCGGGGTTAACGAAAAGGAGTTCCTGCAAAAACTGCCCCTTTTGGCGGAGAAGGCTTTTGAGGATCAGTCAACCATTTCGAACCCGAGGATGCCCCTGATAAAGGAAATTGAGGAAATATACCGGGAGGCCTATCTGCACTAAAGGTGGTATTATGTGTTCTATTTTCCCGCTTCTTGTCATAAAAATATGATAATAGATGCTCCCAATAAAAAAGGAAAAGAAGAGGTGGTACAGGTGCTGGTCGTTTTGAGGCCCCGCACGAAAAGGAAAATTATCGCGGGCTTTCGGGTTTTGGTAACACTGCTTGTTCTGGCGCTGGTGGTTGGCCATTTATACAACATGTACCACGGTAATGAGCTGATCAGGGAAGGATGGCTTAGAGATGATAAACCAAGTGGAAATCCTATGAGGGTGGAGAACCAGGTCAGGGAAACCCAAGAGAATAACCCAACTGTTCTAGACCAGTTTGTTGTTAAAGTTAGAGATTTTTACCACAGGGACCAATGAAAAAAGGATTTCGGTGGTTTATTGTGGAAATAAGAGTAGTCTGGGCTACTCTTATTTTTTCGGATGAATATGATTCGGATAACGTGTAAAGTGAGGTAAAAGGGATGAAAAGCCTGGTTAAAGAATTTATCAATTACCTTGCGGTAGAGCGGGGTCTGGCAGATAATACACTTGATTCATATAACCGGGACTTAAAGCAGTTTATGGCATTTCTGGAGAATGAAAAGGTTGATGATGTACAGCAAGCTACCAGACATGTGATTATGTCTTACATGCTCTTCCTGCAGAAAAGAGGACGGGCTACTGCTACCGTGTCAAGGCATTTGGCAGCGCTGAAGTCATTTTATCATTTCCTGCTGCGGGAGAAGTACATTGAAAAAGACCCGACAGCAAACCTGGAATCACCCAAATTGGAAAAAAAGCTGCCTCGTATCCTAACCGTTAATGAAGTTGAAAACCTGTTGAGTCAGCCCAGAGGGATAGAACCCACCGGGCTGCGCGATAAGGCAATGCTGGAATTGCTCTATGCTACCGGAATACGGGTCAGTGAGTTGATTTCCCTTGACATAAATCACATTAACCTGGAAATGGGGTACATAAGGTGTTTCGGAAAGGGTTCCAAGGAACGGATTGTGCCTGTGGGCAGCCTGGCCCGCAAATGTGTCAGCGAATATTTGCAAAAAGGGAGAGCAAAACTGATTAAAATCAGATCTGAAAAGGCCCTGTTTGTCAATCAGCATGGCAGAAGACTTACCAGACAAGGGTTTTGGAAGATTATCAAAAAGTATGCCAACAAGGCCGGGATTGCCAAAGATATTACCCCACATACCCTGAGACATTCCTTTGCCACCCATCTGCTGGAAAACGGGGCTGACCTGCGTTCTGTGCAGGAGATGCTGGGGCATGCCGATATTACTACAACACAGATTTACACTCACCTTACCAAAGGACGTTTAAGGGAGGTATATACCAAGAGCCACCCGCGGGCTTGATTATTAATTTATGCAGCAGGAGAGGTTAAGATGAGCAATATAAAAGAAATAAGAAACATAACTTTAATTGTAATAGACAGTCTGGGTATCGGTGAACTTCCTGATGCCGATGCATATGGAGACAGAGGGAGCAATACCCTGGTAAATACAGCCAAGGCAGTTGGAGGCCTGCAGATTCCCAATCTGCAGAAATTGGGTTTGGGTAATATTGTGGAAATCTCAGGGGCGCCTCCGGCAGAAGCGCCTCTGGCTTCCTTTGGCAGAATGGCAGAGGTCTCCGCCGGCAAGGATACTACCACCGGTCACTGGGAAATATCAGGCTTGGTCCTGCAAAAGCCGTTTCCGGCATTTCCCGAAGGGTTTCCTGATTTTATTATCAAAGAATTTGAAACCAGGACAGGGCGAAAGACCCTGGGTAATGAGGTGGCCTCCGGGACTGAGATAATGGCCCGCCTGGGTGAACAACATATAAAAACCGGGAGACCGATAGTATATACTTCAGCTGACAGTGTGTTTCAGATTGCAGCCCATGAGGAGATTATCCCCCTGGACGAGCTTTATGAAATGTGCCGGACTGCCAGAGCAATTCTGACAGGAGACTATGCCGTAGGCAGGGTGATTGCGCGGCCTTTTATCGGCAAACCGGGGGAGTTTAAAAGAACCTCCAACAGACATGATTTTTCCCTGGAACCTGTAGGGACGACAATTTTGGACATGCTCAAGGAAAGCGGCAGAGCTGTACAGGCAGTCGGCAAAATTGAGGATATTTTTGCAGGCCGGGGAATTACTGAAGCTGTACACACAACTGATAATATGGATGGAGTCGATAAGACTCTGGAATTTCTGGGAAAGTCGCAGGAAGGGCTTATTTTTACCAATCTGGTGGATTTTGATTCATCTTACGGACATCGGAATGATCCGGAAGGATATGCCCGGGCCCTGGAGGAACTGGATGGCCGATTGCCGGAAATTATAGACTTGATCAGTGAGGAAAAACTCCTCATAATTACCGCAGACCATGGTTGTGACCCGACTACAGAGAGTACTGACCACTCAAGAGAATATGTCCCCCTGCTGGTTTACAGCCCTGTGGGGAAAAAGGGGACTAACCTGGGTGTAAGGCAGAGCTTTGCCGATATAGCTGCAACCATAGCAGAAGTTTTCGGATTGCAGACCAGCCATGGGACAAGCTTTTTGAAAGAAGTGTTATAGTTTGTAATGCCTTGGAGGGAGGAGAAGTATATATGAGTTCAGTGAAGCTTCAGAAAACTGTTGATTTTATCAGGAGGAAAGTGTCAATTCGTCCTCAGGTGGGAGTTATTCTGGGGAGCGGACTGGGCGTTCTGGCTGCCGAGGTGAAAAATCAGCAAAGGCTGCATTATTCAGAACTGCCTCATTTTCCTGTCTCTACAGTGGAGGGACATGAAGGCCAGTTTATTTTCGGTGAACTTTCCGGCAAAAATGTGGCGCTGATGCAGGGACGTTTTCATTTTTATGAGGGGTATGCCATGGAACAGGTTGTGTTTCCGGTAAGGGTGATGCAGAAACTGGGGGTCCGGGTTCTCCTGGTTACCAATGCATCTGGAGGAATCAACCGGGACTTCAGCTCAGGTGACCTGATGCTGATTACCGACCACCTTAACCTGATGGGGACAAATCCTTTGATAGGGCCAAACTATGATGATATCGGGCCCAGGTTTCCGGATATGTCTGAGGCTTACGACAGGGAATTAATCCGAATTGCAGAGGAGGTAGCCCGAAAGAACGGGCTGGCCTGCCGCAAAGGTGTATATGCGGGTCTGACAGGACCCTCTTATGAGACCCCCGCCGAGATCAGGTATCTTAGGACCATTGGCGCTGATGCTGTAGGCATGTCAACAGTGCCTGAGGTCATCGTGGCTAATCATGCCGGAATCAGGGTTCTGGGAATATCGTGTGTTACCAATATGGCAGCAGGAGTCCTGCCGCAAAGGCTTAGCCATGCAGAGGTTATGGAAACGGCTAACAGGGTGCGGGACCAGTTTATCACTCTGGTTAAAGGGGTCCTGGATGAGGTGAACCCTGAATGAGGGTATATGATATAATTCTCAGAAAAAGAAACGGCATGGAGCTGTCTGCCGGAGAAATAAACCAGCTGATTGCCGGTTATATGTCAGGTAGTGTTCCTGACTATCAGATAGCAGCCTTTGTTATGGCTGTTTTTTTTCGGGGCATGTCGGCAAGGGAGACCTCTGACCTGACCATGGCGATTGTGGCTTCAGGTGACCGGGTTGACCTATCTGGAATAAAGGGCAGGAAAGTAGACAAGCACAGTACGGGCGGTGTTGGTGACAAGACAACCCTGGTCCTGGGGCCGCTGGTGGCCGCAGCCGGAGTCCCGGTTGCCAAGATGTCCGGGAGAGGACTCGGACATACCGGAGGGACAATAGATAAACTGGAGTCTATCCCTGGTTTTAATACTTCCCTTGACCGGGAAGTGTTTATTCAAAATGTTAACCGCATTGGAATCAGTATCGGAGGTCAGACTGGGAACCTTGCTCCTGCCGACAAGAAGCTGTATGCTCTAAGGGACGTTACGGCTACGGTTGACAGCATTCCACTCATTGCCAGCAGTGTGATGAGCAAAAAAATAGCTGCCGGGGCAGATGCCATAATCCTGGATGTGAAAACAGGAGACGGCGCCTTTATGAAAACCCTGCCCAGCGCTGTGGACCTGGCAAAGGCTATGGTGGAAATTGGTACACATGTGGGCAGACAGACTACAGCTCTGATTACAGACATGGAACAGCCGTTGGGACAGACGGTGGGTAATGCCCTGGAAGTACGGGAGGCTGTTGAGTGCCTCAGGGGGGAAGGTCCGGCTGACCTTAGGGAGCTCTGCCTGGTTCTGGGCAGCCAGATGGTACACCTGGCTGGGCCGGCAGAATCAGCAGATGAGGCCAGAGGCATGCTGGAAGAAATAATGGATAACGGCCGCGGCCTGGCAAAGCTCAGGGAACTGGTGGTAAACCAGGGCGGGGATGCTTCATTTATTGACGATCTGTCAGTACTTCCTCAGGCAGGTGAAAAAATTGAGCTGACTGCACCTGAGGACGGTTATATCTCGGGAATCAGGGCAGAACAAATAGGCATTGCTGCCATGATGCTCGGCGCCGGCAGGGAGACCAAAGAATCTAAGATTGACCTTGCGGTGGGAATTGAGCTGAAGAAAAAGCGCGGGGAAAGAGTTGCCAGGGGTGAAACTCTGGCAGTTCTCCATGTGAGTAATACAGAAACGGCGAACAGGAGCAGGAATATGGTCCTGGAGGCATTCACTATCAGCAAGGAGCCACCGGCGGCCAGAAAGCTTGTCTGGGGCCAGGTGACTGCAGAAGGAGTCGAACTGTACTAACAGATAGGTTTGTCCGGTGAAAAACTGGTTTGGCGAATAGCGCCTTTGAGAAAGTGCGAATAACCCCCTTAAGAAATTGAAATACTTTAAATGAAATCTTAGAAATGTTTGAATCAGAAATTTCAGTAGTGAATTTCAAGAGGGGGCGGAAAAATGAAACTTAAAAAGTTGTTTTGTCTGGTTACCGTTATCTTGATGCTGATACTCCAGTCTTCTCAGGTTGGCGCTCAGCCGGAATTGGAGACCACAGCCGAGTCAGCTATACTTGTTGACGCTGCTACCGGGAAAATATTATTTGCTAAAGAGCCGGATAAAGAATTACCGCCGGCCAGTGTTACCAAAGTGATGACACTTTTGACGGCATTTGATGCTATTGAAAATGGCAGGGCGAAGTTGACGGATACTGTTCAGGCTAGTGAAAATGCATCACAAATGGGTGGTTCACAGATATATCTGGAGCCGGGTGAAGAGATGTCCCTGAAGACCATGCTGATTGCAATAGCAGTGGGGTCGGCCAATGATTGTTGTGTTGCCGTTGCTGAACATATCGCCGGTTCCCATGAGGCCTTTGTTAAAATGATGAATCAAAAGGCGGCTGAGCTGGGCTGCAAACATACCAACTTTGTCAATGCTTACGGGCTGCCTGCAGAAGGACATTATACATCAGCCGGGGACCTGGCGGTAATGATGCGGGAAGCCATAAAACACCCGTTGTTCCTTGAATTAACTTCAATCAAGAGATATGACCTTAGGGGCGGCGAATTTATCCTTAACAATACCAACAAACTGCTCTGGTGGTATCGGGGAACCCTGGGGGGTAAAACCGGATGGACAAATGAGGCCAAGTACTGCCTGGCATCAATTGCCGAAAGGGATAACCTGAGACTGATTGGTGTGGTTATGGCAACACCTGAACCCAGGAGCCATTTTAGGGAATCCATGAAACTGTATAACTATGGTTTCGCTCAGTTTGAGGCAGTTCCTATTGCGCCTTCCGGACAGGTGATGGGTAAGGTCAGGGTTGGCAAGGGCACTGTTGACTGGCTGAACGCAGCGGCAAAGGGTGAAGTCAGCGCTGTAGTCCCCAAAGGGCAGAAAGAAACAGTAACCCATAAGGTCTTTGTAGACCCGACAGTTATTGCTCCTGTCAGCAAGGGGCAGGCACTGGGCCGGGTAGTCGTCTATGAAGAGGGTAAAGAGGTGCTCAAGGTTGACCTTGTCTCGACCAAAGACATTCCCAGAGGTACGGTGTTCAGGCAAATGTTTAAACTCCTGAAAAATGTTTACTCGTACAGCCAGTAAATCTATAATGGACAAATGTGTCCCCCTCAGGCGAGGGGGATGCTTTATTGTTTAAAGGATATTTATTCACCCAATACTCGACATAACCTTACAATTGTTTCACGGCAGATTTGAAGGAAAAAGAATCCAGCCTGTAGAATTCGTTAGCATGTACAGGAGGGTGGGTGCAATATATGAATATTGAGTCTGTGGCTAACCGGAAAACACTGATTTTAAGGGTGTCCGGAGAACTGGATATGCTGGTTGCAGATGATTTCCGGAGGAAGACAGATGCATTGATGGAAAACCACTGTTCCAGAAACCTGGTGCTGAACCTGGCGGGAGTCAACTTTATTGACAGCTCAGGATTGGGAGCAATTCTGGGGAGGTACAAAAACATCACCATGGGCGGGGGAAAGGTGGCTTTAGTGGGAGCGCCGCCACAGGTAAGGAGAATCCTGGAACTGTCAGGTATTCTGCGTATTACAAGCGAATTTGAAACAGAAAATGATGCCCTGGAGGCAATGTAGGGGGTCTAGAAATGAAGATCAAGAATCAAATTAAATTATCGTTTATGTCCGTACCGGAGAATGTGCCTCTGGCCAGACTGGCAGCTGCTGCTTTTGCTGCACAGCTGGAATTTACCCTGGAAGACCTGGAGGAAATAAAGGTTGTCGTTTCGGAAGCAGTCTCAAACAGTATCATACATGGATATGACAATGACCCCAACAGAATTGTTACTTTATTATGTACTATTTATGATGAAGTGTTGGAATTAATAATTGAGGATGAGGGTAAAGGGATTGCAGATGTATCCAAAGCAATAGAACCTGCTTTTTCGACTGACCCCGAGAGAATGGGACTTGGTTTCACCTTTATGCAGTCATTTATGGACAACCTGGACGTAGAGTCCACTGTCAACAAGGGAACCAGGGTAATTATGTCCAAAAAGCCGCCCGGAAGTGTGGCAGCAGCATCTGAAATAATATCTGAAAAGAATTAAGCGGGGTGGGAAATTTGAATACCCGGTTATCGGAAATGAATCTTCCCCGGTTCCCGCTTCTTTCGGACAAAGAAATAAAAAGCCTGTTAAGAAGGGTTAAGGACGGGGATGAAGAGGCCAGAGAGGTATTGGTGAATTGCAACCTGAAACTGGTTTTCAGCCTGGTACAGCGTTTTAACAACAGGGGACACGAACTGGAGGACCTGTTTCAGATTGGGACAATAGGACTGATAAAGGCTATTGATAAGTTTGATTTGAGTTATAATGTCAAGTTTTCCACATATGCGGTGCCCTTGATTATTGGGGAAATCAGAAGGTTTCTCAGGGATGATAACCCTGTTAAGGTAAGCCGGTCACTAAAGGAGACAGTTCACAGGGTACATAAGGCAAGGGAGGAACTGACTGCAAGTCTGGGCAGGGAGCCCTCCATCCAGGAGGTAACTGAATATACCGGACTCACCGGTGAGGAGATCGTTACAGCGATGGAAGCGGCTCAAACACCAACTTCCATATTTGAGACGGTCTATCAGGATGATGGTGACCCAATCTATGTCATGGATGCCATAGCAGGGGAAACAGAAGAAAGCAGTGGATGGTTTGACAAGATTGCTTTAAAGGATGTCATGCAGAGACTTCCAGATAGAGAAAAATCGGTGCTTTTACTGCGTTTTTTTGAAGACAAGACTCAGTCTCAGGTGGCCGCAATTATGAATATTTCCCAGGTTCAGGTTTCCAGAATAGAGCGGCAGGCTCTGAAAAATATCAGGATAATGTTAGATGAACAGGATAATGGTTGATGCATAGATTTCGTTATTTAGGGGAAAATTCTTATAGGGTTACGTAAAAACATTAAGGAGGATGTCGGCACATGTACGTAAAAGTAGTCGAAGTAATAGGTGAGTCTGAGAGCAGTTGGAAAAGCGCAGTCCAGAATGCAGTAAAGGATGCCTCCAGAAAATTTGACAATATCAGCGGTGTTGAGGTCTACAATCTCACGGCAGATGTTGTTGAAGGGGATCTAGTGGATTTCAAGGCTAATGTGAAAATTGCCTATACAGAATAGCAGCTAAGTTGAAATGACCGTGAACGAATATGGTGAGGCATTGTACTGATTTTCCGCACCTCACCATATTCTACGGTCATCTCCAATTAAAATGCAGCATGGACAGGGGTAGATGTATTCCTGCGGCGGGGCCCCCAATCCGTTACCGAATCCCGGCCTTTCAGAAAGGCCGGGGCTTCGACAGATTGGGGGGACCCCCAGACGTCTCCGCCGGCATCAGCTCCCGCTTCGCGGGTCGCTGGCCGGACGGACGACAGACACCGCCTTTCGGAACACATCTACCCCTGTTTTTTAACATTTTTAATGGCTCAAAAATATTGCAAAATCTCTTATGACGCATAAAATTAAAGTGGATTGGCAGATTATAAGTGTACAGCGATGCAAAGAGATCTTGTGATGGCGCTTATCGGAAAGACGATGGAGGAGTGACGGGAAGTGAAGGGAAGGAAGCAGGACCGGGCGTTGCCCTCTGCACATGAGATGCAGAAACAGATTTACAGCGAGATGGTAGCCCGGACAAAGCCAAAGCCACCATTGGTCAGGAACGTGAGCGGCGCTTTTTTCTTTGGAGGGCTTATCTGTACTCTGGGACAGGCTTTGTTAAATTTCTACCTTTCCATGGGGCTTACCGGGCCGGATGCCGGGGCTGCCGCGTCGGCCACTCTGGTTTTTTTGGCAGCTTTGTTAACCGGCCTGGGAGTATATGATTCCATAGCAAAATATGCGGGTGCCGGAACGATTGTACCAATTACCGGTTTCGCCAACTCAATAGTTGCCCCAGCCCTGGAATTTAAGCGAGAGGGAATGGTTTTTGGAGTGGGCCAGAGGATGTTCACAATCGCCGGACCGGTGCTGGCTTATGGTTTTATCAGCGCATGGATGGTAGGTTTGATAACCTATTTGTTCAAGTAGGGGGCCGGATACATGGCGGCAAAAAAAAAAACCGGAAAGCAGACCATAACTCTGCAAAACCCGCCCTTTTTCCGGGGAAATGCGGCGGTTGCCGGTCCCAAAGAAGGGCAGGGACCGCTGGGGAGAACCTTTGATGTGGTGCTCCCAGATACCTTAAACGGTCAGGCGACCTGGGAAAAAGCTGAACAAAAAATGCTTGCAAAAGCCTGTGAGCTGGCCATCAGCAAAGCAGGTCTGACAGTAGATGAGATAGATTTTATGATGGCCGGAGACCTGCTTAATCAGCTGATTTCAGCCAACTTTACCGCCAGGGACCTGGGAATACCGTTTATTGGCCTGTATGGGGCTTGTTCCACTATGTTTGAAGGAATTGCACTGGCTGGCATGTTTGTAGAGGGAGGATTTGCCGATTATGTACTGGCAGCTGCTTCCAGCCACTATGACACTGCGGAACGCCAGTATAGATATCCGACCGAGATGGGTGTCCAGAGACCCCTGACTTCACAGTGGACGGTGACCGGAGCCGGTGCGGCAGTTATCGGACGTGAGGGAAAGGGGCCGGCCATAACTCATGTCACTATCGGTAAAGTCATTGACCTGGGTATTAAAGATGCCGCAGATATGGGAAGCGCCATGGCGCCTGCTGCAGCAGATACTATAATCCAACACTTTAAAGACACGGGAAGGAGTCCTTCCGATTACGACCTGATTGTGTCCGGTGATCTGGCTGCGATAGGCAGGGCGCTGACCGAACAATTGGTAAAGCAGGCCGGTTATGATATTTCAAAGAATTATACTGACTGCGGTATACTTATCTTTGATCCGGCACAGGACACTCATGCGGGAGGGAGCGGCTGCGGCTGTTCGGCAGTTGTCCTGAACGGATATTTGATGAGAGAGATCATGGCCGGAAAATACAGAAGAGTACTGGGAGTGGGGACGGGAGCGTTGTTAAGCCCCATCAGCAGTTTTCAGGGTGAGTCTATTCCCGGTATCGGACATGCAGTAGTTATAGAATCAACTGCAAGCTTACGGAAATGACCGGGATGGAATATGGTGAGGGGTTATACCGATTTTCAGCGCTGACGCCGGAGAAATATAACCTTGTTCCTGGCGAAGCCACATACTAAACCGCCAATTCGGCCTCCTGCCTCAATGGCGGCTCCGCCATCCGTGGCTCCGGTCTGTGGCTTCGCTTAGCGGATCTGCGGTAATATTTCTCTCAGCGTCAGCGCAAGGAAAATCTTGTACAACACCTCACCATATTCCACGGTCATTTTCAGAGCTTGTAGTTGAAAATTACAAAAACCCGGTAGGGGGTTGAAAAATGGATTATGTTAAGGCATTTGTAGTGGGCGGAGGAATTTGTGTGCTTGGCCAGCTATTGATGGACCTAACCAGTTACAGGATTACTCCCGCACATATCCTGGTTGGTTTTGTGACCGGCGGAGTCGCTGTCAGTGCACTTGGGCTGTATCAGCCACTGATAGATTTTGCCGGTGCGGGGGCTACGGTTCCCCTTCCCGGGTTTGGACATCTCCTGGCCCAGGGCGCCATCAAGGGTGTTCAGGAAAACGGGCTCCTGGGGGCTTTTGGCGGAGGGGTTGAGGCTTCAGCAGTAGGTATTGCGGCAGCGATAATTTTCGGATACCTGATAGCGGCAGTTTTCAGTCCCCGCGGAGAGTGACAGAAGGAATTGGGGACCCGCTTGTGTAATAAGTGATATATCACTTACAACAAAGGGGGTCCCCAACAGTGGAGGGTTATCTGATTATCCTCAATAATTACCTGCATGACGTAGCCACTGCAATGATTATCTCACTGACACTGCTGATGACATATATTGCACGTCAGGTTGATGAGAACAGTTCACCGAAGGAAAAACAGTTCTTCATCAAGATTTACCGTTATTTTTCGCGACTGGCTGTTATCTCACTGGTATGGATACTGGCGGGAGGTATTCCACGCGTCATCGCTTTTAACCGGTATGAACTGCTTCCGGCCGAACTAAAAGGGATAGTGCCGGTTTTGATATTTAAACATTTCATCCTTTTTGGCCTGGTGTTTGCAGGCATATTAATCTGGAGAAGAATAAAACGGAAGGCAGTCAAAATGGGTTGAATAAATTAACTAATTTCTAAAACATATCCAGCATACTGTACAGCATCCGGAAGTCTTCATTGGTTACCGAGGTCTCCCAATGACCGGTGGCCTTGGCAACAGTAATTAACAGTACATATACTCCCAGCATAACTATGTGGAGGCTATATTTTTGCAGAAAGGGTTTTTCTGAACCGGGGATTCCCGGGATATGATATTTCAAGGCGCCGGCTGAGGGGCATTTTTCGATACAGGTCAGGCAGCTAGTGCATTCGGGGCTGATAATACGCTTAGAACTGCTGACAGCCAGTTTTCCGGGACAAGCCCGGTCACAGGCTCCACACCCTGTACAAAGAGCTTCATTGCGGGAAATTCGTGATGGGCTCAGCCAGCCCAGGATGCCCATCAGAGCGCCATATGGACAAAGGTAGCGGCACCAGAAATTCTCAATAATAATAGACATAATAATCAGGAAGGCGAAAACAAGGAACCCGGTCATTGTTATGTTCAGGAAAAATTCCAGCATTTTAATGTCAGACATTTTGTTATAGGGTGAGTTTACAAAGGATGCGGCTGCTTCAGGTGACATCATCAGAAAAACGCTGCCCACAAAAAATGCCAGCAGAATATACTTGATACTTCTCAGAGGGATGTCCACCCAGCGGGGCATCCTTATTTTTTTGCGAAAAAGCTTTAGTCCAACCTGGCTTAACATTTCTTCAAGAAAGCCAAAGGGACAAATCCAGCTGCAGAATGATTTTCTAAACAGGAAGGAAACAACAAGCGCTGCCAGCAGTAAGGTGACTCCAGCGGGATGGATATTGTCAAAAAAGCCGGTGCCAAGCCAGGAACGCAGTCCCACCAGAGCGCTTAAAGGGATAAAGGCCTCAACTCCGGGAGGGCGGACCGGGTTCCCGGAAAAGCCTGATGATTCCAGGAAGCGGTAAAAATTGAGAAACTGCCATCCAATATACAGGGACAGCAGGACAAAAAAAGCCTGGACGTGTTTTCTTAAACCTATCTTCCGGTATTCTGAAAATTTCATAATGACAATGGCACCTCCAGATCAGTAATAGTTATTTTAATCACAAACAGTTCCGGTATTAATTCTAGTACTTATGATAACATTCGACAACCCGCAAAATATGTTAAGATGCTTTCGGTAAAGTGTGATATCTCTCACAAAGGCATAATTTTTCGCCGGAGACAGATAATATCTGTGGGGTGATATTTTTTTGAGACGGAAAAGAGTGATTGTTGTGACAGACGGAGATCTGGCAGCCGGCAGGACGGTTCAGGTGGCGGCAAGAAATATCGGGGCCCGGTTTATTTCGCTGACTACCGGAAACCCTACCCCTATTTCCGGCCCGCAGGTTGTTGAACTGATCAAGCAAACCCCTGCAGATCCGGTAGTTATCCTGGTCGACGACAAGGGGAGATCCGGACCCGGCTGTGGTGAAAGGATATTGAGATATGTGGCGGAACACCCTGAAATAGATATGATTGGGGCGGTGGCGGTAGCCTCAAATACAGCGTTTACGGAAGGAGTTAAGGTTGATGAATCAGTGGCCTGTGACGGTACCATCATAGCCGGGCCGGTGAACAAACTGGGAATTCCGGAGAAGCTAGGGAATAGATATCTTGAGGGTGATACGGTTGATGTAATCAATGAATTGGACATACCGGTTGTCATTGGAACCGGGGATACCGGTAAAATGGATTTTGCCGATGATTATCACAAGGGAGCTCCGATTACCACAAAGGCGTTAATGGAAATACTTAACAGGAGTGAGCGGGACAAATGACGGAAACTATGGCCCCTATACATGATGTCAGCAAAAGATATGAGGACAACCTGGATATCCTCAAAGAAGAGCTTGGCATAGGCAAGAGCTATGATATTGGTTTGAGAGAATTCAGGATTGGCGGCAAAAAGGCTGCTATTATCTTTGTGGATGGTCTTATAAACGACCTGCCCATTGCAGAGATTATGCAGAATTTCGCCTGTCTGGAAAGGGAAGAGATTGTACCTGATACCTTGCAGAAGCTGGTTTCAAGGTATATTACCTATGTAAAGGCCTTACCCACTGATAAACTCGAAGACGTAATTTCAAAGGTTCTGGCCGGATTTATCGCTCTTATGGTTGACGGGATGCCGGAAATAATCCTGATTGAGGCCCGGAAGTATCCTGCAAGGGGACCCGAGGAACCCGATATCGAAAGGGTCGTCAGGGGCTCCAGGGATGGATTTACCGAAACTATCCTTTTTAACACAGCGCTGCTGAGGAGAAGGCTGCGGGACCCCAGGCTGCGGACAGAGCTGCTGACAGCAGGGGCCCGCTCCAAAACCGATATATGTGTGGCCTATATTGAAGATGTAGCTAATCCTGAGTTAGTTGAAACGATCAAAACAAGGATTAAGGATATCAAAATTGACGGTCTGCCCATGGCTGAAAAATCGGTAGAAGAATATATCACAACGGGAAACTGGAATCCACTGCCACAGGTGAGGTATACGGAAAGGCCCGATGTGGCTGCAGTACACCTCCTGGAGGGACATGTCCTGGTAATTGTGGATACATCACCTAGTGTGATTATTGCCCCGGCAACTTATTTTCACCACCTGCAGCATGCGGAGGAATACAGGCAGAATGCCACTGTCGGTGCATACCTGCGCTGGGTCAGGTTTATTGCGGTATTTA
This sequence comes from Phosphitispora fastidiosa, assembly GCF_019008365.1. Lineage (NCBI taxonomy): Bacteria > Bacillati > Bacillota > Clostridia > Eubacteriales > Peptococcaceae > Phosphitispora > Phosphitispora fastidiosa. The sequence goes on from NZ_JAHHUL010000014.1 coordinate 93,955, forward strand.
GTTCAATCCTGCTGCTGCCGCTGTGGTATCTGGCCGCCAATAATCCTCAGCTGCTGCCCGAATCCCTGAAGTTTATCGGTCCCTCCAAAGTAGCCAAGATACCGTTAATCTGGCAGTTCATGATCGCTGAAGTGGGACTTGATATGCTGCGGATGTCTGCTATCCACACCCCATCGCCGCTGGCAACAGCACTGGGCTTGATTGCCGCCTTTATGCTGGGGGATGTGGCCATAACTGTAGGGCTGTTTAACCCGGAGACAATCTTATATATGGCTATATCTGCTGTTGGGACATTTGCCACCCCGAGCTATGAACTGGGCTTGGCTAACAGGCTGTTTAGGTTTGGCCTGCTGATAATGGTGGCTCTCATGGGACTGCCCGGATTGCTGGCAGGTGTCGCCGGGATAATACTCCTGCTGACGCTGACCAAGCCTTTTGGGATTCCATACCTGTGGCCCCTGATTCCTTTTAACGGAAAAGCCCTGCTGTCAATTTTGCTTAGGTCTCCTGTGCCCATGCATAATTTCAGACCCAGTATCCTGAAACCTAAGGATTCTACCCGGCAGCCCAACTTCAATGCGGCACGGAAGCCGGTGCAGAAGAACATGCAGAAGAACGGGCAGAAGAACGGGCATAAAATACGAAAGCATGACAGCGAACCGGAGTGATACAGGGACCGTTTTGAAGGAGCGGTGTATAAAGTGAGAAACCTCAGTCAATAATAGGAGCTGGGGTTTTTTAGTAAATAATGCCATTTAAAAAACATGCAAAAAAATGCAATAAAGGAGGCTATCGCAAAGGATGACAGTCAAAGTCGGAATCCCCAGGGCGCTGTTATTTTACTATTATTTTCCCATGTGGAACGGTTTTTTTAAGGCACTGGGAGTTGAGGTTATTTTATCCAGAAATACAACTAAGGGTATACTTGACAAAGGTGTCAGGCAGTCGGTTGATGATGCCTGCCTGCCGGTAAAGCTATATTTCGGACATGTCCTTGATTTAAAAGACCGGGTTGATTATCTTTTTATTCCCCGGATGGTAAGTGTGGAACGAAGGGAATACATCTGTCCCAAGTTTCTGGGTCTTCCGGATATGATCAGGTATAATATTCCGGACCTGCCGCCAATCATAGACATTACGGTGAATATGTCACGCCGGGAAAAAAACCTTGACAAGGCGTTTACCGAAGTTGCTAAGATTTTCACATCAAACCCCTTAACCATTCGCAGGGCGTTTCGCGCCGGACTTGAGGAACAGGAGAAGTTTCACCGGCTTAACCACCTGGGTTACCTGCCTCCTGAAGCAATTGAGGAGATGAGCAGGGGATTGGAAAACCAGAACCATTCCCCGGCACAGCCGGGAGATATGACCATCGCCTTGGTTGGACACGGGTATAATATTTACGATTCCTATATCAGTATGAACCTGATTGAAAAGCTCAGGGAAATGGGTGTAAGGATTGTTACGCCGGATAATCTGACGGGGACGATCATAGATGAGAAGTCCGCTGAACTGCCGAAGAAGATGTTTTGGACCCTTGGTAAACGAATGATAGGTTCAGCATTTCATTATATGAGGTCTGACAGGATAGACGGAATTATTCATGTCGCTTCATTTGGCTGTGGGCCGGATTCCTTTACGGGTGAAATAATCGAAAGACATCTGCGCAGGAGAAGGAACATCCCGTTCCTGAATCTGACAATTGATGAACATACCGGTGAAGCCGGAATAATTACCAGACTGGAGGCATATGTGGATATGATTAGGTGGAGGAGGGCTGCATTATGAAAGTTACATTTCCTCACATGGGGAATATGTATATTTGTTTAAAAGCGCTTTTGACCTCACTGGGGGTTGAAGTTGTAGTGCCGCCGATGCCCAGTCAAAGGACGCTTACCCTGGGGACACAGCATTCACCTGAATTTGCCTGTCTGCCGCTGAAAATCAATATGGGAAATTTCATTGAAGCATACGAAAAGGGAGCTGATACTATTCTTATGGCAGGAGGGATCGGCCCCTGCAGGTTTGGATACTATGCCCAGGTGGAAAGGGAAATACTTGAGGATATGGGGCTGAAGATGAATATGGTTGTACTGGAACCTCCCCAGAAACATATCTCAGAACTCCTGATAAATATTCGGAAGGTTACCGGCAACAGTTCCTGGATTGATGTCATTAAGGCGATCAGGTTCGCCTGGTATAAGGCCAGGGCAGTTGATCAGGTGGAGGAAATCCTGCACCACATAAGGCCTCGGGAATTTGAACCGGGAAGGGCAGACGCAGTTTATAAAAAAGCCCTGAAATGGATTGATGATGCCCCGGACAGGAAAGAGCTTACCAGGGCAGTGGAGGCAGCCAGGCAGGAACTTGAAGCGATACCTGTTGACAATGAGCGGGAGGTTATCAGAATCGGCATCGTCGGAGAAATCTATGTGATGCTGGAGCCTTTTGTTAACCTGGAAGTGGAGAGACAGCTTGGTCGGCTGGGGGTAGAAGTGGAGCGCTCCATCTACCTGAGTGAATGGATTAATGACCACCTGTTCATGGGCCTGCTTAAAATTAAGGGCAGCAAAGAGGCCCGGAAACTTGCGCCGCCCTATGTTAATCACTTTGTTGGCGGCCATGGCCAAGAGACTATTGGGAGTACGGTTTTGTTTGCTAACCGTAAATATGACGGAGTTATTCAGGTACAGCCCTTTACCTGTATGCCGGAGATTGTAGCTGAGAGCATTATCCCGACAGTGAGCCGGGATCTGGGAATTCCGACATACTGCCTTATTGTTGATGAACACTCCGGTGATGCCGGGGTATTAACGAGATTGGAAGCTTTTGTCGATCTCCTGGCAAGAAAAAAGGAAAAAGCTGCTGTGCCAGAGATTACTGAAAAGGAAGGAGCACCGGTATGTTTGGATATTTAGGTATAGATGTAGGTTCAGTAAGCACTAATGTTGTGCTTATTGATCAGGATGAAAAGGTATGTGATTCCCTCTATATAAGGACACAGGGACAGCCAATCAAGGCTGTCCAGAAAGGCCTGGAGTATATCAGGGGAAGGATTTCTGACGAGGTTGAAATAGGAGGTGTCGGTACAACCGGGAGCGGCAGACATCTTGCTAGTATTATCGTGGGAGCCGATTCAGTAAAAAATGAGATTACCTCACATGCTGTGGCCGCCTCGAACCTGGTTCCGGGGGTGCAGACGGTCCTGGAAATAGGCGGACAGGACTCCAAAATAATCATCCTGAGGAATGGTGTTGTCGCGGATTTTGCCATGAACACCGTTTGTGCGGCGGGGACCGGTTCATTTCTGGACCAGCAGGCTTCAAGGCTGAATATACCGATAGAGGAGTTCGGGGATATTGCTCTAAAAGCCGGAAATCCGGTACGGATAGCAGGAAGGTGTTCGGTTTTTGCTGAATCTGATATGATCCACAAGCAACAGATGGGACATAATCTTCCTGATATCCTGGCAGGCCTCTGTGATGCCCTGGTGCGCAACTATCTCAATAATGTAGGCAAAGGCAAGGAGATACTGGAACCGGTAATTTTCCAGGGCGGCGTAGCAGCCAATATCGGGATCAAGAAGGCATTTGAAAAAACGCTGGGCGCGGAGATTATTATCCCGAAGCACTATGATGTCATGGGAGCAGTCGGCGCTGCTATTTTGGCCAGGGATGCCGTCAGAAAAACCGGGACAACTTCTTTTAAAGGCTTCGGAGTGGCAGAAGAAATGTTTGAAGCTACCAGTTTTGAATGCAAGGACTGCCCCAATCTCTGTGAGGTAATTCAAATCAAGGCCAGCGGGAAAATAATGGCCCGATGGAACGACAAGTGCGGTAAATGGAGCAATGCGATTGGGGAGAAAAAGAAAATCAGTTGACAGGGACTTTTGTATCATGGTAAAATTTTAATGAACCGGGGACACTGAGACAGGATATCCGGACCAGATGAGATGAGATAGAAGACGAGTCGAGCATAGCTGAGGTGAGTTTGCGGTACTTTATGAAGGATTTTGCCAGCACTCATTTGAGTGCTGGTTTTTGCTTTGCCCAAAAAATTATTTAGCCAAGATTATCAGAATTAAAAGGAGGTAATAAGTTGAAAAGGACGATTGTGTTAAGCTTAGTGTTAGTAACATTCCTGGCTGCCGGTATAATTTTCTCCGGCTGCAGTTCGGGAGAGAAGGGTGCAGCGGCGGATGACAAACAAATCACTCTGAGGTATGCATTTTTTGCGCCGGCCACAACCTTTCCGGCCAAACAGATGGAGAAGTGGAAGGAAGAGCTTGAAACCAGGACCAATGGAAAGGTTAATGTGGAACTATTCCATGGCGGGACACTGCTGACAGATAAGAATATGTATGACGGTGTCAGGGACGGAGTGGCTGAGATTGGCCTGTCCTGCACTACTTACGAACCGGGAAGGTTTCCGCTGATGGCGGTTGCAGACCTGCCTTCAGGGTTCACCAATTCCAAAGTTGCCAGTCAGGTGGTTTTTGACCTGGTAAGCGAGTATCCACCCGAAGCCTTCAAGGATTACAAGATTATTACCGCATTTGCCACAGAACCGTCACACCTGATGGTCAAAGAACCGGTTGCCAAATTGGAAGACCTTAAGGGACGCCAGTTGAGAATATCCGGCGCCCTGACCCCTGTATTGGAGGAACTGGGAGCTTCTCCGGTGGGGATGTCAATGTCAGAAGTTCCGGAAGCTCTGCAGACCGGAATTGTTAAAGGTCTTGTCAGTTCCAGGGAAGTCCTTAAGGACCTGAAGCTTGCGGAAAATGCCAGGTATACTACTGATTACCCGCTGACAATAACCACCTTTGTGGCAGTTATGAACAAGGATGTATGGGAATCCCTGCCTTCTGACGTGCAGCAGGTAATAGACGAGCTAAGCGGTGAAATGGCAGTGTGGACCGGAGATTATATGGATAACCATGTCAAGGATGCCTTAGAATGGAGCAAGCAGGAATATGGGCTGCAGATGACAACTCTGACACCGGAAGAAAAGACAAGATGGGACGCGAAACTAAAGCCTATCCAGGATGGCTATGTTGCGGAAATGGAGGACCGGGGACTTCCGGCAAAGGCTTATCAAAAGAGGCTCTATGAGCTTATAGAAAAATACAGTAACTAGCAATATGGGGGTGCTCTATTTTGGGGGTATTGGAAGAACAAATTGTCCGTGAAAGAAACAGGAATACAGTATCCCGGCTTGACAGCCTGAGCAGGTATCTGAACAACGGACTTGCCGGCATAGCCGGCTGCAGTCTGCTGCTGATGGTGCTGACAGTTGTGGTAAATGCCGTGGCCCGGGAAATCTCTGCTCCATATGCGGGGACTACCGAAATAGTCGGCTGGCTGGCAGCTGTAACGACAGCCTTTGGCCTCGGGTATACCCAGCTAAATAAAGGCTATGTTGATATTGAAGCTCTGGTGGAAAAATTTCCAATGGGAGTGCAGAACATTTTAAGAAGTATTATGCTTTTTGCCAGCACGATTTTCTTTGGGCTTGTAAGCTGGAAGGTCTGTATCTATGGGATTAATGTTGCTGAAAACGGCAACCTTTCCGAGACAATGGGAATTACCTTCTACCCCTTGATATTTCTGGTGGCCCTGGGATTTGCAGGACTGACCCTGGCGCTTCTGGTGGATTTTCTTAAACAGGTGACCGGGGGTGTGGAGAAATGAGCCTTTTGACAATGGCTATAATCGGGATGCTGCTGCTGCTGGTATTAATGCTGCTGAGAATGCCGATAAGTTTTGCCATGTTTATAGTGGGGTTCCTGGGACTTATGGTTGTGGTTTCACCTACAGCTGCCTTCAACGTACTCAGTGCGGACCTGTGGAACCAGTTTTCCAGTTATACTATGAGTGTTATCCCCTTATACATCTTTATGGGTGAAATAGTTTTCCGGAGCGGTGTTACGGAGAGTCTTTTTAAGGCAGCCTACAAATGGGTAGGGCAGTTCCGGGGCGGGATGGCCAGTACAGTTATCCTGGCCAGTTCGGGTTTCGCCGCTATCTGTGGTTCAAACTCAGCGACAGCTGCAACCATGGGCACCATGGCTCTGCCAGAGTTGAAAAAATATAAATATGACGATACCTTGAGCTCAGGTGTTGTGGCTGCAGGAGGTACCCTTGGGGTAGTGATTCCGCCCAGTACGGTACTGCTGGTTATTGCCCTCCAGACAGAGCAGTCTGTCAGGCAGTTGTTTGTTTCCAGCATTATCCCCGGGGTAATTCTGACCATGACTTTTCTGGCCATCGTGTTTTTTCTGTGTATGAGAAATCCCGAATTGGGGCCGGCCGGGCCCAGGACGACTTTCGTAGATAAGCTCAGGTCACTGATAGGGGTTATTCCAACACTGGCGCTGTTTGTTTTTGTCATTGGAGGTCTTTTGCGCGGCTGGTTTACCCCGACGGAGTCAGGCGCCTTTGGAGCCTTTGGGGCGCTGGTAATAGCAATGGTGATGCGAAAACTGACCTTTGCCAATCTTAAGGATGCCCTAGCGGGAACCCTAAAATCAGCAACAATGGTGATTACACTGATGATAGGGGCTATGGTGTTTGGAAGGTTCCTTACCATAACCAGGCTGCCGTACGATATTGCGGCCTGGACCGGTTCTCTGGATGTAGCGCCGGTACTTATACTGTCCGCTATTCTGGTGATATTCGTTATTGGCGGCGCTCTGATGGATGCTCTGGGGTTCCTGATTATTTCGATTCCCATTTTTTTTCCTACTATCATCGGGTTGGGATATGACCCGGTATGGTTTGCCGTGGTACTATGCATGGTAACAACTGCCGGAGCCATCACACCACCGGTTGGGGTTTCGGTTTTTGTGGTCAAGGGACTGACACCTGAGATACCTATTATGTCAATTTTTAAGGGTGCGGGCTATTTCCTGGCTGCTTATGCGGTAATTACCGTTTTGCTTATTGCCTTTCCGCAAATCGTCACATTTATGCTTTGAATGTAGGCTCGCGGAAATGACCGGGAATGAAATATGTTGAGGTGTTGCACCGATTTTCCGCAGTGCCGCCTATGAGTCTAAGCTGCCGCTCACCGGCAACAAGGCAGCGTCCCCGAACTCGATAGCTCATTGGAGTTATTCTAATAAGATAGCCGCCTCTCGTTTTGGCAAGCCAAAATTTCCCGGCGGCTTTCGCTATCTTCGGACATGCGGGGACTCCCTGTCTTGTTGCCGGTGATACACAGCAAGACTCAGAACGGCGGCATTGTCAGGAAAATCTTGTACAACACCTCAACATATTCCTCGGTCATTTCCGGAGCCAATGAAAAGAAAAAAACAACAAAAAAGCTATAAGGAGATATTTACAAAAAAAGCTATAAGGAGATATTTACAATGGATATAGCTGTGATAGGAGGCGGCCATGGAGCTTATGCTGCGGCTGCCGACCTGGCAGAACGAGGACATAGGGTCCGGTTATGGAGGCGTAACCGGGAGGACTTCCAGACTGTTGTTGAAAAACAGGCTATTATTTTAAAAGACTTTAACGGAACCAGAAGTGTTAAGCTGGCACTTGCCGGCAGTGACATTGCTGAGGTTGTCCAGGGTGCCCGGATCCTGGTTGTCCCCCTTCCGGCTACAGCACAGGAATCATTGGTGCCGGAACTGGCCCCGTGCCTGGAGGACGGGCAGGTAATCCTGCTCTGCCCGGGAACTTTCGGGAGTCTTGTAATGGCTAGGGGACTCATAGAAAGCGGGTGTTCTGCCCGGGTGGTTTTTGCGGAAACCGGGACCCTTCCTTATCTGGCGAGGAAACATGGGCCGGATACGGTTGCGGTAACTGCACGGGCGACCCGCCTGCCAACCGGAGTTTTTCCGGCAGAGAAATCCGCTTATGCTTTTGATATCATAAAAAAGGCTTATCCTGCAGCAGAACAGCTAACTGATGCCCTTGACGGAGCGCTGATGAATGCGGGACCTATTATCCATCCGCCGCTGGTAATACTAAATGCCGGGCCTATTGAGCACTTTGATTTCTGGGATATTCACAATGAGGGTACCCAGCCGGCTGTACGCAGGGTTCATGATGCCCTGGACGCAGAGCGGATAGCCGTGAGGGAAGCCCTTGGCTACAGACCGCCGCATTTTCCTCTGGCAGACCATTATAACAATACCGGCGGAGATGAGTGGATGTACGGGAACGCGGCACATGAAAAGCTTGTTGACAGCCGTGACTGGCGGGAACGCCTGGATCTTTACGGGCATCGGTACATGACTGAGGATATTGCCTGTGGTCTGGCATTTCTGGTATCTGTGGCTGAGTGGGCAGGTATTGATGTTCCTGTAGCCCGGGGACTTCTGTCTTTGGCGTCGGCGATTTTGGGCAGGGACCTGCTTGCCGGCTCCAGGACTCTGGAAGGCATGGGCTTACGGGGATTATCCGGAGGAGAAATGAAGAAACTCTTGACAAAGGGTGTATTAGCATGATGAGGAATAAACCGGTTATTGCGGTGGTTGGGGCCGGGCGCATGGGTATAGGCATTGCCCAGGTCTTTGCATACTCAGGCTACAGGGTGAGGCTGCTTGATGCCCGGGAAAGGTCTTCACAGGAGACTCAACGGGTGTTGGATTCAGCAGAGAGGCAGATAAGGGAAACCCTGACCATGCTGGCTTCAATCAAGGTAATGGGAGAAGTGCAGGTAGATACTATCATGGCCCGAATCGGATTTTTCGGGCTGGAACAGATGGAAGAAGCGCTTAAGGATGCCGGCGTAGTATTTGAAGCGGTTCCTGAAGTGATGGACATAAAATGCTATATTTTTGGTCTTATCAGCAGCCTTGCAGAAGATAAAGCCCTTATTGCATCAACAACCTCCACTTTTTTGTCTGACAGTCTGGCTGCCTATGTAACCTCCCCCCGGAGGTTTATGAATACACACTGGCTGAATCCTGCTTACCTGATACCGCTTGTGGAAGTTAGTCCGGCAGAGGGAACCGGTTCATCAGAGGTGACAGCTATGCTCAGCCTCCTTGAAGCAGCAGGTAAAGTTCCGGTCAAGTGTGCTGCTTCCCCAGGTTTTATTGTGCCGCGCATCCAGGCTTTGGCCATGAATGAGGCTGCCAGACTGGCGGAGGAGGGAGTTGCTTCTCCGGAAGACATTGATAAGGCCGCAAGGGTTGGCTTCGGTCTGAGGTTTGCTGTCCTGGGGCTGCTTGAATTTATTGACTGGGGTGGCGGAGACATTCTGTATTATGCGGACAATTACCTCAAAGATGCCCTTAAAACAGACCGGTATGAGCCGCCTGAGATAATTGTATCAAATATGGAGACAGGCAGAACCGGTCTGAGAGCAGGACGGGGTTTCTATGATTTCAGCGGTATGGATGTGGACGCATATCGGCGGGAAACGATCAAAAAGTTTGCTGATTTGCTGAACCACCTGGGCCTGCTTGTCAAACCGTTCCAGTGATGCCTGTTTCAGTGGTGCCTGTTCCAGTGATGATTGATAGTGAGGGGGGCAATTTTTGCTGACAAACCTGTAGAAATGTGCTACAATTTATTGTAGTATTGTGACGAAATAGATTGCAGGATTACATCAAAAAAAATTAATAATTAGAAGAGATGAGTGAGCAGAGTTGAGCTGGAACTGATGAGCTGAGCGTGATCAGTTTATTAGGCCAGGCTTTTTGAGAAAAAAGACCTGGTTTTAACTATTTAACCTACGTTTCCGGCGTTACCCATCCAATTTTGAAATGAATACTGTATTGAATGTTTTCGTATGGGGGGATAGGACATGACAAGGAAAATGCTGTTGATGGGAAATGAAGCCATCGCCCGCGGAGCGGTTGAAGCAGGTGTCCAGGTAGCCACGGCTTATCCCGGCACTCCTTCTTCCGAAGTGTTCAGCACCCTGGCAAGGTTTACCCGGGAGTATGATTATTATGCCGAGTGGTCAGTTAACGAAAAGACAGCCCTTGAGGTTGCTGCAGGAGCTGCTTATGCAGGCGCCAGGGCCATTGTGTCCATGAAACAGGTTGGCCTCAACGTTGCTGCTGATCCGTTGATGACTCTTGCCTATATAGGGGTCAAGGGAGGGCTGGTTCTGGTGGTGGCTGATGACCCCGGACCCCACAGCTCTCAGAATGAGCAGGATACCAGGGTATTTGCCCGGTTTGCCAAGCTGCCGGTGTTTGACCCGGCGTCTCCCCAGGAAGCCAAGGAGATGACAATCGCTGCTTTTGAACTCTCAGAGAGACTTAAGCTCCCGGTTTTTATAAGGCCGACAACTCGTACCTGTCATGTGTGTCAGGATGTCGAGATTAATGAAACCGGTCCGCGAAACAGTATCGGTTTCGAAAAAGACCCTTCATGGGTTATTTTTCCCAGTCTTGCATATAAAAAACATAAGTGGCTGAATGAGCAGCAGGAAGCAGCCCGAGAGATTTTCAATGAATCGCCTTTTAACAAGCTGGAGCTGAAAACCAGAGCAGGCATTATTACTACCGGAGTTGCCTACAATTATGTTAAAGAGGCCATGGATATGCTTGATATGGAAGTTTCCATCCTAAAGATTGGGACACCGTATCCGCTGCCGGACAAACAGGTGCTGCAGCTCTTGAAGAATACCGATAGGGTACTTGTTATTGAAGAATTGGAACCAGTGGTCGAGGACCAGGTTATGGCGATGGCCTGGAAAAACGGTATGGCTGCCGGGATTTCCGGAAAAAACGATACGTTTGTACCGCGCGAGGGAGAACTTAATGTAGATAAGGTCAGGGATATTTTGGTGCGTTATTTCGGTCTGGCCGGCAGTGAAGCTTCTCCGGCTGCAAATGAAGAGTCTAAGGCAGCAGATGATGAGTCTCAGGCTGCACCCGGTGTAAACAGGAACTCTGATAGTACTTGCGAAAAACCGGCTCTTCCTGAGAGGGCCCCCATTCTTTGTGCCGGATGTCCCCACCGGGCTTCATTCTATATTTTTAAAGAAACAGCCCGTAAAGATGATGCTGTGTTTACCGGTGATATCGGGTGTTACACCCTTGGGGTAATGCCGCCGCTCAGCGCAATGGATACCTGCCTGTGTATGGGCGCCAGTGTTACTATTGCATCAGGTATGGCAGCTGTGGAAAAAGACCGGAAGCACATCGCCTTCCTGGGGGATTCAACATTTTTCCATACAGGTCTGGCAGGCCTGATAAATGCGGTTTATAATAACTCAGACATTACCCTTGTTGTGCTCGATAACAGAACTACGGCCATGACAGGCCACCAACCGCATCCCGGGCTAAACCGGACGGCAACGGGCATGAATGAGAAGCATATAGATATTGCCGCTGTGACCAGGGCAGTCGGGGTGGAGTTTGTCAGGGAGGTTGACCCTTATGACCTGGAGGCTGCCAGGGAGACCGCCATTGCGGCTGTTGCCCATAAAGGGGTTTCGGTTGTAATCATGAAACGGGAATGTATAGCTATTGTAAAAGCTGTGAAGAAATGCACAGTTGACACCGAAAAGTGTATCGGGTGTAAGAAGTGTATGAACGAGTTGGGCTGCCCGGCCATGATTTCTGATGGGGATAAGGTTGCCATAGGCAATACCTGTAACGGGTGTAATGTCTGTGGGCAGATATGTCCTGTCGGGGCAATCGGGGAGGTGGTCTTATGAGAATAGACATAGTTATTGCCGGAGTCGGAGGACAGGGTACAGTTCTTGCTTCACGGGTTATTGCCCAGGCTGCTCTTGATGCCGGACTTGCGGTACGCACCTCGGAAACGATTGGAATGGCCCAGAGAGAAGGTACTGTTACCAGTCATGTGAGAATTGGCGAACCTCTTTATGGAGCGCTTATACCTGACGGGTCGGCAGATGTACTGCTGGGTTTTGAAATGGCGGAAACCGTTCGCTGGCTGCACAAGCTCAAACCGGGTGGAACCGTTCTGGCAAACAGCGCCAGGATAATACCTGTATCTGTGGCCAGTGGAAGATCGACATATGAAGCTGATTCCATAATGGAATACCTTAGGTCAACTACCGATAGCCTGACCATGCTGGATGCCACAGAGTTGGCGATAAAGGCAGGGAATTACCGGGCGACCAATACCGTACTTTTGGGGGCGATGTCAACCCTTCCCTGTTTACCGTTTAAATCAGAAGGCCTGTTGTCCGCATTACTGGAGACAATTCCTGCTAAGTTAAGAGATATTAACAGCAAGGCATTTGAGCTGGGCAGGCAGGCTGTGGAGGTGTGATAGTTGGTTGTTGATGAGAGAGAATGCAATGTAGAGATTGATTTTGAAGAACTATTTGAGGAGCAGAGCACTAAGCTGGCGGCAATGGTTGAGCGTCTGTACCGGAATTCGCCTTTTTACCGGGAAAAGCTCGATAAAGCAGGCCTCAAACCTGAAGATGTCCAGTGTGTCAAGGACCTGGAAAAGGTTCCGTTTACTACCAAGAGCGAGCTGCGGGAAGGATATCCCTTTGGTTTAATGGCTGTTCCCGAGGATCAGGTGGTCAGGATACATTCATCATCAGGGACTACCGGCAAGCCGATAATAGTTCCCTATACCAAAAATGATGTGGCTGTATGGGCCGAAATGATGGCCAGGTGTATGGCAATGGCAGGGGTAACCCCCAAAGACCGGGTGCAGGTAACTCCCGGTTACGGTTTATGGACTGCGGGTATCGGTTTTCAGGCCGGGGTGGAACAGCTTGGGGCAATGGCTATCCCGACAGGGCCGGGAAATACCGAGAAACAACTGGAAATGATGGTTGATATAGGGACTACGGTCTTAATAGGAACTTCATCATATGGACTGCTCCTTGCTGAAGAAATTCATAAAAGGGGTCTCAGGGACAAGGTAAAACTCAGAATTGGGATATTTGGTTCGGAACGCTGGAGTGACAAGATGCGGGCCAGGATTGAAGAGGACCTCGCCATAGACACCTTTGATATCTATGGCCTTACAGAAATATATGGCCCGGGAATAGGAATCGACTGTCCTGAGCGCCAGGGAATACATTTCTGGAGTGATCACCTGATATTTGAAATTATTGATCCAGAGACTGGCAAACAGCTTCCGCCGGGAACTCAGGGGGAACTGGTGATTACTACTCTTACGAAGGAAGGCATGCCGCTCTTGCGGTATCGGACCCATGATGTGTCTACACTGCGCACAGAGCAGTGCCGGTGCGGAAGCCCGTTCCCGATGATTGACCGGGTACTGGGACGAACTGATGATATGATTAAGGTTAAGGGTGTAAATATATACCCCGGACAAATTGACCATGTGCTTAGGGTGACTTCGGGAGCCTGCAGTGAGTACCAGATTGTGCTTACCAGGGAAAATGCCAAGGACCGAATCCTGATAAAGGTGGAGGCAGAAGATGGCTGCGGCCTGGAACAGGTAGCCGGGGAATGTAAAAAGAATATCAAGACAAAAATAGGCATTATTGCAGATGTTGAAGCAGTGCCCAAGGGAACCCTGCCCAGGAGTGAAAAGAAAACCAAGAGAGTTTATGATAATCGTGACTGTTGATTAAGCAAATAAATAAGTTACTTATGAGAGGAGATCTGATGAGATGAGTGAAACCAAAATTCTGCTTACAGAAAAGGAAATGCCGACTTCGTGGTACAATGTGATGGCAGATATGCCAAACCTGCCCAAACCTGCACTTCATCCGGCAACCCAGAAACCGATTGGACCGGAAGACCTTGGGGCCATATTTCCTATGGACCTGATCAAGCAGGAGGTATCCACAGACCGGTGGATTGAAATTCCTGAAGAGGTACAGGAGATTTACAAGCTGTGGCGGCCGGCCCCGCTTTACCGGGCGCACAGGCTGGAAAAGGTTTTGGATACGCCGGCAAAGATTTATTACAAATATGAAGGGGTCAGCCCTGCAGGAAGCCATAAGCCAAACACGGCCATACCCCAGGCTTATTACAACAAAGCAGCCGGGATAAAACGCCTGACCACTGAGACGGGAGCGGGACAATGGGGCAGCGCCCTGAGTATTGCATGTAAATTCTTTGACATGGAGTGCCTGGTGTATATGGTAAAGGTCAGTTACCACCAGAAGCCATACCGCCGGATTTTCATGCAGACATATGGCGCTAATGTAATTGCCAGCCCAAGTGATACAACCGAATCAGGGCGCAAAATCCTGGAGCGTGACCCGGATACGGCGGGCAGCCTTGGAATGGCTATCAGTGAAGCAGTGGAAATTGCAGCCCAGAGGGGCGATACAAATTATGCCCTTGGAAGTGTGTTAAACCATGTTATGATTCACCAGTCTGTTATTGGCCTGGAAGCAAAGGCTCAGCTGGAGAAGGTGGGCGATTATCCTGACGTAGTAATAGGGTGCTGCGGCGGGGGCAGCAACTTCTCAGGCCTGGCATTCCCATTTATGCAGGATAAACTTACAAAAGGCACCAAGATAAGGGCTGTTGCAGTCGAACCTGCTGCCTGCCCGACACTGACAAGAGGAAAATTTGCTTATGACTTCGGTGATACTGCCGGAATTGTGCCGATACTTAATATGTACACCCTGGGACATGACTTTATGCCGCCCGGAATTCATGCCGGAGGCTTGAGGTATCACGGGGAATCTCCACTGGTCAGCCAGTTGTATCATGATGGGATTATTGAGGCAGTGTCCAGGACACAGCGGTCCTGTTTTGAGGCCTCAATCACCTTTGCCCAGAGTGAAGGCATCCTGCCTGCTCCGGAATCATCACATGCTATCCGTGTGGCTATAGACGAGGCTCTACAGGCAAAGGAAGCAGGGGAAGAGAAGACTATCCTGTTCTGCCTCAGCGGCAACGGATATCTGGACCTGCCATCCTATGATGCATACATTAACGGTAAACTGGAAGACTATGAATATCCGGATTCTCTGATAGAGGAATCTCTGAAAAAGCTTCCTGTTAAAGAATAAAGCATAGGAAAAATGTACAGGGCAGATGTTCTCAAAACACATCTGCCCTTTCATAATATCAAAATACAAAACGCTAAAAGAATCAGCATTACAGAGTAAATGCAAAAAATATGATAAAAAATGAAGTTTAACTGGAAAAATAAATGCAAATATCTTATACTATTAATATGTTATTTTTATGGTTGCCAGAAAACGCGCATTGTTGAGGAGGAAGTTAAAGTGAGCGGTGAACTAAATATTACATTGACATCTAATTTTAAAGCCAAACCGCAGAGTGACGCCAAACTGGGTTTTGGCACATTATTTACAGATCATATGTTTGTAATGGATTATGAAGACGGTAAGGGATGGCACAGCCCCAGGATAGAACCATACGGCAAATTCTGTATTGAGCCGGCGAATATGACACTGCATTATGGACAGGCAATATTTGAAGGAATGAAGGCCTATCGGACGGTTGACGGTAAGGTGAAGGTTTTCAGACCCAGGGACTACCTGTCCAGGATGAACCGGTCAGCTGAGCGGCTTTGCATTCCTAAGATAGATGTTGAGTTTGTGCGCGGCGCCCTGATGAAGCTTCTCAGCTTAGAAAAGGACTGGGTTCCTGCCAGTGAAGGGACTTCATTGTATATCAGGCCTTTTATTGTTGCCATGGACCCATTTATTGGTGTAAGGCCGTCAAAGACGTACAGGTTCTTTATCATCCTGTCACCTGTAGGCGCATATTACCCTGAAGGCTTCAAACCTGTTAAGATATGGGTGGAAAACAAGTATGTCAGAGCGGTTAAAGGCGGCACCGGTACGGCAAAAACGGCCGGCAACTATGCTGCCAGTATTCTGGCGGCTGAAGAGGCTAAGGCCCATGGGTATACCCAGGTGCTATGGCTTGATGGTGTTGAGCGCAGGTATATTGAAGAAGTCGGGACAATGAATATTTTTTTCAAGATAGATGACACTGTTATCACACCGGCCCTGGAAGGCAGCATTTTGGGCGGAATGACACGGGATTCCGTTTTGCGTTTGACCAGGGAATGGGGACTGAGAGTCAGTGAACAGCCGCTGACTATTGAGGAAGTATATGAAGCACATGATAAAGGGACCCTTCAGGAGATATTTGGCACAGGGACTGCAGCAGTTATTTCGCCGGTTTCTGCCCTTAACTGGAAGGGCAACATTATCACTGTAAACAATGGGGACGCAGGGGAAACCTCGCTGAAGCTGTATGATGAAATAACTGGAATACAGTACGGCAGGTGTGCCGACATTTTTGACTGGATGGAAGAGGTCGAGTAGAAGAACACTGTTGAAGAGAAGAACCAGGCGAAGAGAAGAACCAGGTGAAGAGAAGAAGATGACAGTGCACAAGGAAAATTACGGAAGGGTTGGCCGGCTGCAACGCAAGGACTGGTCAGCCCTTTGCTGTTTTTATATAGAAGGTTTAAACTTTTCGGGAGGCAAGACAGTTCGGGAATGGTAAAATAAAGCAGTTCAGGAGGCATAAATGAAGGGGACAATTATTAATGCAGTGGCAATTGTGGTTGGTACGGGTTTGGGAATAACTCTCAAAAAGGGGATTCCGGAGCGGTTTAAGAGTACGGTTATTCAGGGGTTATCCCTGGCAGTTATGGTAATCGGACTGCAAATGGCTTTACAGACAGAAAATGTACTGATAGTTGTGCTGAGTCTGGTGTTTGGTGGATTAACAGGAGAACTGTTGAAAATAGAGGATATGTTGACTCTTATGGGTACAAATATTGAAAAAAGGCTGGGCGGAAACGGGGGGAATTTTACCAAGGCTTTTGTCACCGCCAGCCTGATATACTGTGTCGGTGCGATGGCGATAGTGGGTTCTATTCAGGATGGTATAAGCGGTGATGCCACGACCCTTTATGCCAAGTCACTCCTGGACGGAGTAGCATCAGTGGTTTTTGCATCAACACTGGGAATTGGGGTTGCCTTTTCCGCGATTCCCGTATTTCTTTATCAGGGGTCTATAACCGTATTGGCCCAATACCTGCAGGGTTTCCTGACAAGTGATGTTATTAAGGAGATCACTGCCACAGGCGGGGTTTTGATTATCGGGATTAGCATCAAAATGATGGAAATAAAGGAAATTAAGGTAGGCAATCTGCTGCCGGCAGTGTTTTATGCTTTGATACTTGCGTTGGCTTTTCAGGGAGTGGGGTAGCAGGAAATTGCTCTCAAGCTGCATTTTAACCCTTCAAAACCGCATTTCACACCCTAAAAACCGCATTTCATGCCAAAATGTCTAAATAATAGAAAAATATTACAAAATAACATCCAGAAAATGCAGGGAACATGTAAATCATTGTTGAAAATTATAAATATCCTGAAGCACTGGGAAATTTAATCTATAAAGGACTGAAGAGGGCAATGGCGCGGGTGAAAATTGAAGCAGGGAAATTTGGCAGGGTAATAATTCGTGTACCATATAACATTGAACTGATTTCCAAGATAAAATCACTGGAAGGCCGGGAATGGAATGCTGAGGGGAAGTACTGGACTGTACCGATTTCTAAAAACATGTTAAATTTGCTGTTAAGACTTTTCAAACATGAAACTGTAGAGCTTTGTCCTAAACTGCAGGCTATGGCCGATAGTGCGGTAAACAGTGAAGGCTGTGTAAAAAAGGCGGATTATGGAGAAAGATGTGAAAAAACCCTGGAAGAACTGGATAATGAAATGAAACTCTGTGGTTACAGCCCGAAGACGCGAAAGGCCTACGGATGGCAAATAAAGGAATTTATAAGTTATTGTCTGGATAATAGCCTGAGAAGGGTAGGAGAAGGAGAGGTCAGGAAGTACCTTCTGCAAATGGTTAATGAAAGACGTGTTTCAACAGCATGTGTTGACCAGGCGATAAGCGCGCTCAAATTTCTCTTCGTAAGAATACTGGGACATCCAGGTATGATATTGGCAATACCCCGGCCCAGAAAGGAACACAGACTGCCACAGGTGTTCAGCCGGCAAGAGATCATCCGGCTATTCGGGGAAATAAAAAACATTAAACACAGGGCAATATTGTTCATTATTTATTCCGCAGGACTCAGGGTAGGGGAAGCAGTAAGGCTTAGAATTGAGGACGTGGACACTGACAGGAAAATGATATATATCAGGAAGGCCAAAGGGAAAAAAGACCGTTACACGATTCTGTCCCAGGTTGCCTTAGAGGCCCTCCGTTTATACCTGGAGCTTTACCGGCCGGAGAGGTGGCTGTTCCCCGGAGTTCAGTCAGGACGACATATTACTGAGAGAAGTGTTCAAAAGGCATTTGAAGATGCCAGGGCAAAAGCAGAGATTAAAAAGGATGTAACTGTACATTCACTGCGGCACTCGTTTGCCACCCATTTACTGGAGGGCGGGACTGACCTCAGATACATACAGGAGTTACTGGGGCATAGCAGCTCGAAGACAACAGAAATATATACACATGTCAGCCGCAAGGATTTGGGGAAGATACAGAGTCCCCTGGACAGGATAAATTCTTTTGACGATTGTGAAGAGGATTAACAGATAGGTGGCATAAACGAAAGGTTTATTCGTAAATGCGGAAGATAGGTGAAATATGAACACACTGATTTGGGGTCTTTAAATAATCAGAGCATCATTGGAGGTTGTTTGATTGGGTAACTATGTGTTAACTGAGCAACTGCCTAGTCCGGAGGTTTTCAATCGGCTCCGTTCAGCGGTGGGCTGGCCTAAATTAAATGAAAAATTACTTGAAAAAGCATTAAACGATTCTATATTTTCAATTTGTGCGCTGCTCGAAAACAGAACCATTGGGATGGGGCGGATTATTGGAGATGGTGCATTGTATTTTTATATCCAAGATTTAATTGTTCTTCCTGAGTGTCAAGGCATGGGGGTTGGATCGGCTATGCTGCAGCGACTTATGGAATTACTAGAAACGAAAACAAGCGAAGGATCGTTTGTGGGTTTAATGGCAGCCAGGGAAAGCGAAGCATTCTATAAGAAATTTGGTTTTATAGAACGTCCTAATGGCCATTTTGGTCCGGGTATGTGTAAGTACAAATAATCAGTTTTGGGCAGGTGTATTCATACATCACCTAACAACAGGCTAAACGGCGGACTTTGGGGAAGGTGTCTCGGGACGGCCCAACTTGCCTGTCGCCCTGGCTGTCACGCTTCTTGCGGTAAGTGGGGAAGGGATGCAGGAGCAAC
This sequence comes from Phosphitispora fastidiosa, assembly GCF_019008365.1. Lineage (NCBI taxonomy): Bacteria > Bacillati > Bacillota > Clostridia > Eubacteriales > Peptococcaceae > Phosphitispora > Phosphitispora fastidiosa. The sequence continues at coordinate 113,071 of NZ_JAHHUL010000014.1, forward strand.
AATCGCGCCAGCCAGTTCGACAGACAAGTTCGTTTAGCCAATATGCGTTATGCGAAATGTCTTCGGGGCCTGGTAATCCTCTGGGGTCAAAAACCTGGCGCGTCAAACAGCTTTCTCTCATTTTAAAAAAACATATCGTTTTGATGTAGCTGAACCGGCCGACAGAGTGCTTCTTAACAGGCAGAAAGTGGCTGGTTCAGCAATGAAAGCTTTTTAAAAGGTGGCTGTTTGACGCTCGGCGTGCTACCTAATGACCGGCCCTGCCCGCCGGCTGGCTCCGGGGAAAAAGAGTTGCATGAATTGGGGCCATGCCAGCCGTCGGCTCGACACATCGCATAACAACGCACTAAATGGTTCGCTAGCGCTCACCCAACTTTGCCGGTCCTCGGGCTGTCACGATTTTTGCGGTAAGTGTGGACGGAGTGCAAGAGCAAAAATCGCGCCAGCCCTGCGGTCGACAAAGTTCATTTAGTGCCAATGCGATAAGCGGACATCGCTCGCTGCGCTCACTCGTCCGATTATCGCGGCGCCGGTTTCCCGAGGGCACGGCGACGTCATAGCTCGCGCAGAACGCTCGCGACGTCGCCTATCAGCCGGGTTCCCGGCTGATGCCCAAATGCCCACTGCGTGGGCACTTCGGGAACCCGGCGCCGCGTTAGGCGAAATTGGCACATTTGATGAATGTCTTAGGGGGTATTTATGCATGCTTGAAAAAATCAAGAACGAAATCGAGAAAACAGGCTTTCCGCTTGAACTTAGGGTAGCAGATTTATTACAGGGCAAGGATTATTATGTTGCTCATAGTCTTTATTATGTTGATGAAGATGAGGGTAAAGCCAGAGAAGTAGATTTGCGTGCATTAAAAAATGCATTTACTTATAATTCAGATCAAAGTGTGAGAACAACTGTCAGAAACTGTTTGATAGTAGAGTGCAAGAAAAGTGCAAGTAAACCTTGGGTTTTCTTGACTTCACCAAAAGCTTGTTATGACGCGGATTTTTATGATCTTCCTTTCTTGCCAATGCAAGACTTTGTCATCTTAGAGCTTGAAAAGCTAGAAAACACACATCCGTTTGCCCTAAGAGAGGTAATGGGGAGAAGTTATTTCGAAGCATTTAAAAATGGTGAAACTGGCGAAACGATTTTCAAAGCATTAACAACTGTAACAAAAGCAACTTCCTATTTTATGAAAACTAGATTTGGCACGGATGGTACTAATAATTTTTGCTTCTATTATCCTATTATTGTATTTGACGGACAGTTATTTAAGGGTGAGTTAGTTAACGGGCGAATTGAAGTTGAAGAAGTTAATTCACTGTTGGTTTCGTTTTTCTATCCTTCTAAGGGATACGAATTTGGAAGATTTGCTATACCAGTAATAAAAGAATGCGAGTTAACTAAATTTCTCGATCAATTAGATGAATGCTTACAAGTGCTTGCAGAAAATATTGACTCCTATATTACAAACCAACCTCCTAAAGACACTTTGTGGTAAATGTGCCAACATCGCCTAAACCAGCTAGTAAACGTCAAGAGTTTTTTAAAAAATATTTTTTGTCCTTTTAAAAAGGCATAGCAAAGCAAGCCTACCAATGGTAGACTTAAGAAAAGCAGTACCCGTGTTGATTCTAGGTCAGTTTAAAGGGTTCGTTTTTCCGCCACATACCATAGATGATTCTTAGCAGTTTGTTAGCTGTAGCAACCAAGGCTACCATTTTAGGTTTACCTGCACTTACTTTTTTCAGATAATAGTTTTGCAATAGAGGATTTACAGGTCCCTTTTTTGTAGTGCGTATCGCGGCTTTTGCTGCTTGAAACAATGCCTTACGTAGGTAAGCAGACCCGCGTTTTGATATTTTGTTTCTTGATGATTTGAATTTACCTGATTCAAAGACAGAAGCATCAAGACCGGCATAAGCTGTTAGCTGATGGTCACCAGAGAAACGGTTAACATCTTCAATTTCTGCCAGGATAAAGGCAGCAGTGATTTCTCCAACACCGGGGATAGTTCTCAACAAAGCATAAACAGATATCTCCTTGGCCGCTGCAACAATTTGAGCCTGTATGTCAGCCAACTGAGCTTTGTGTGTCATGAGTATGCCAATGTACTCACGGAGAACACGTATGTTGGACTGTTGGGAGACTTTGTAGGGCAAACTTGCCTTGGCGGCGGCCAGTAATTTATCATAAATATTTTCCACCCATCCTTTTCGCTGATACTCTGCTTTAAGTAGTGCTAAAACATCTTCTTTAGCGGCTGCTAAAACACTTTCAGGAGTAGGAAAGGCAGCCAGCAGGTGCAGAGAAGAATCCCCGCAAAGTGCAGAGAAAACATTTGAGTAATAAGGGAAAAGCAGATCTAAAACGCTTTGGAATCTTAACTGGGACTCAATATATAACGAATTGATACCATCATAGTGCCGACATAAAACTCTTAATTCAGCAATGGCTGGATTGATTGGCTTTTGAGCTTTGAAATTTTGCATGTAAAAGAGTTCGGCAATACGTTTAGCATCGACGGGATCAGTTTTAACTTTACGGATAGAGCGCCGTTTTTGCAGATGTGTTTGTATAGGGTTTAAGATAATTACGGGATATCCAGCATCCTGCAGGATGCAGCTAATAGGTTTTGAATAATTCCCAGTAGACTCCATAATGACATTAGGCCTCATGCCAGTGAGGTATTCCATATGTTCGAGACG